>NZ_JAWOWF010000058.1:0-29776 GCF_033340295.1 Vibrio sp. 1401 | reverse complement strand
GAAACTCAGTATATTGTTTAATAATTATTCAATTTCGGACGACTTGGTTTTCTGTCCGAATTACGCAACAAAGCCCTCGAAACCGTACCTTCAACACCTTTCATTAAGGCTTGCTCATGACTTTCGATGTCATTAAATGCTTCTTTAATGGCTGCATTTGGCTTTAAGAAGCTAGCAGTTTGACGGTTATATAAGTTATGAATCGCATCTTCTAAGTTTGCAGAAAACTTTAAAGGGTTATTTTCTGACTTACGAAATGCGGTATGACTAAGTCGATTTGTTTGCTTAAACACCGCTCTGTTATGCAGTGTTTCCATTAAACCAACTAGCATCAAAGAAAATGACTCCCCCAGTTGTTCAAACCATTCCTCTCGGTTATCGCTGGGAATCATCATTGGATCTATACCCACCCCTCTAACAAAAGCCGCAAGTTCACCCCCATTGGTATCAAAGTTGGGAGTCGATAGGTGTTCTGATTGTCGGTTAACTTTCGGTAAAGTTTCAGATACGGTGCTCTGTTTTTCGGGCTTTGGGATATCAATAAAATCATCGACTAAACCAATATCTAGCTGAAAGTCAGAAGGAACACTTTCGTTTAAGAGTTCACTAGCACTAAGGCCTAGGTCAACAAATTCCTCTTCCGATGGACTTGAGACTACTTCAGGGGGGGCGCTAGAAAGACTTTTACTTGTCTCAAGGCTGAATACATCTGTATCTGTTTGAACAGAAACTGAAATTTGATAATCCCCTAAGCTAACCATATCGTCATTGCTTAGTGCTATTTCATTTCCTTGACCCACAGGAGTTACAGCATTATTTACAAAAGTACCATTAGTTGAGAGGTCTTTTATCAAGTATTTGTCACCAAACTTAATCAGTTCTCCGTGGGTTCCGGATACCACTCTTTCAGGATCTGGTAGTGTCCAATCACATTGTTCAGACCTACCAAATGTAACCTTGGCATGTTCATCACTTGATTCAAACACGAACTCACTCTCAATCTCTGGAGTAAATTTGTGAAAACTTGTTATGGTTAAAACCAACTTCATGTAAACCTCGCCAAAGACCTGCTAGATATTATTTTTAATTTTATTATTAACTGCTTTCTTATTAACAGTAAGATTAATAAAAACCTTAATACTGCCATTGAAAATCATGCACGGAATAATGAATCATTTTTTTATCAAAGCAATCACGTATTGTTCAACAATTTTAATTATCCAACCAAGTTCAAATTTTTGACACTTAGACTTTCATCAATAAAAAAACGAATGTTAGTTTGGCCGAGAAATTCTAACATAATGACTTTTCATTGAGCAGAAAGGTATATATTCCCCCATCATTTATACGGAGTTCTTGTGATGGAAGACAGTAATAAAAACAATTCTATAAATAACGAAGAAAGCGGAGATAAAACTAAAATTGTAAAGACTCAAAAACGAGACAATGCAATTAAAACAACTAAACTCACTAATAATGAAACCTCCGTTAAAAATAAAAATGAAACAAATACAAAACTGTCTCAAAAAGAAAACACTCCGTTAGTTAATAAGAAAAAAAACAATAAAGATGACTCATTAAATAATAACAAAGATGTTATTAACAAAAGCTTAATAGGAACGACCGTTAAAAATCGGTATGAAATTGAGTCGGTTATTGGGCATGGTGGGCTTTGCGATGTTTACTTAGCTAAAGATAAGATTCTTGAATCTTCAGGTTCAGAAACACCCTACGTTGCGTTAAAAATATTACAGAAAGAGTTTGCTTCTCAACCAGAGACTGCACGCATGTTAATACGTGAAGCTCAACAAACTCAAAGGTTAAGCCACCCTAATATCATTAGGGTTTTTGATTTTGGTGTTGATGGCGAAATATACTTTTTAGTTATGGAGTATATTAACGGAGAAACATTAGAGAGTTTAATACAGCGTTCTAGGCCCCATGGGCTGAAGTTTAATGCAACTTTATCAATCCTAAATCAGGTACTCGATGCACTCTCATATGCTCACTCTCTTGGTGTAGTGCACGCCGACCTAAAGCCCGCTAATGTGATTTTAACGTCTGAGGGTAACGTTAAGCTGCTTGATTTTGGTGTATCTAAAACACATCAATTAAAGCAGGATCAATATGCGGCTAAACGTAAATCCGAAAATGTTGAAACGCTTGGTTATACTCCCAACTATGCATCACTCAACCTGTTATCCGGTAAGGAACCGAACTTAAGCGACGATATGTTTGCTCTATTTTGTATTGCTTATGAGTTATTGAGTTGCAAACACCCTTACGCAAGAACTCCAGTTAATGAAGCTCTCAAAAAGAAGATCAAGGTCTCTAAACCAACTAACATGCCTGCATCTAAGTGGCCAATATTTTCAAGCGTATTTTCAACTGGCATCATTCCGAACGAGCTGACCCCTGAGCAGTTGAAACGCAAATTGAATATGCGCTATTGGCCTATCGCTAGCGGCGCGGCAGCGAGTATATTATTAGTTAGCGGCATTGTATTTGGTTATCAGCAGCAACAAGAAACCATCGCCAATTTGGAAACCGTTATTAGCAAGCAAAATGATCAAATTGCCGGACAAGAGTGGCAGCTTGATACGCCAGAAGAAAAAAGTTTGGCACTGATTGATAGTGAAAAAAGCTTACATCCAGTCGTTAAGGCTGGCTTATTACGATTACACAAGACCTATATTCTCAGCGAGTTTGAATCTGAAATTGATCAGGTTTTGAATTCTGATGCCAACAACTACCCGAATTATGATGAAATTGAGTCCATACTTGATAAAGCAAAAACCTACTACCCTGACTCACATAAAATAGAAGTTCTTGCCTTAGATATTCAGTCAAGCAAGCACTCCACGTTACTTTCGATAGCAAGGCAAATCAACAGTCAACTTGAAAAGTCTCGGTACAGTAAAGAAGACGGCAGTAAATCCATCTATGAGCTCAAGGATGAGTTAAATCAGATTCATCAAGGTTATCCTTTCACGCCAAGTTCGTTATCTAGCGATGTTTTCGGTCAGCACCTCACTGAAGCACTCAAAAAGAAAGACGCAGCTGCACTTGTTGCTCTTATTAAGGTTGGGAACACCTTCTTTTCAAACGTAGAAGAGCATCAAGAGAACTTACAGATAAGTAATGCGATGAAAGATGCAGTGCTGGAAATGAAATTATATGAGACAGCGCTAGATTCCAACAGCCCTCTACCGTTTCCAGAAGATGCCGCTAGAATCCTGTTCCAAGAAGAGTTTGAAAACTTTTATTCTCGCCTAGAAAAGGCAAGGACGACAACTCATCTCGATAACTTGGTGAAGGATGTGGATCTGTTCTCGAAAAACTTTCCTATTGGTTTTCAGGATGTTAACGATTTAAGATTCAAAACTGCTGATAAATACTTACGCTTCTCCGATATATTGCTTAATAAGCGAAGGACTTCAAGCGCAAGACGCGCTATGAAGAAAGCCAACGAGCTTATGAAGCAAATAGAACAGGACTCTAAGCAAAGCTAGTAATACAAAAGGGACGCGAGTCCCTTTTTTGCCGTAGATTACTTGCCAATATGCAACTAGATTGCTAATTTATACTTGTACTTAATGAGGAGAGTTAGCCTTGACTGAAGGAATAGTCAAAGTTGGCGAACGTCTGGCGTCCGTATGTAACGATAGCCTTAAACTAGGACTGCAAGACACTTACCGACTCGGCGTTTTACTTGGAAACATCCCCTTTGCTACTTGTGTTAAAAACACGCGAGTTGAAGTTTTTTCATCCCTACATTTCGACCATTGCCGTTTGGATATAAGTCAAAATATCTTTAACAATGACTTTCTTTTTGTAAGTTTATCTCAAGCGACAAGCAAACTATTTCTGCTCAAATACTGGTTATGCCATTCATACCTTCGGCTAAGCCTTCATTATCCGAAACATTCCTCTACCTCAACGTTTAATAGGGGTATACATGATTAATTTTGATGTTCTCAATACATACATGGATAACGACGTAGATCTGATCGTCACTGTTTTTTCTACATACCTTGAAGATCACACGAATGATATAGAGCGTATAGATGAGCTATATGCAAGCAGATGTTGGTCAGAACTCTATCTATTAGCTCATAGTTTAAAAGGCATTCTAGAGAGTTTCGGAGAAGACACCGCGGTCATTGCGTTTCAAAGAATAGAAGAAAAAACCAGAAACGATACAGCGCCAGATAGCTCAGATATAGCTATAGTTACTAAAGAGCTAGCTGCAATTAATCAACAAATCTTCGCTTACTTGAAGAATATGCAATAAAGAAATTCAAGGCTTAACTGGGGGAAATATGGCAATGAATAATAGCAATTTCAGGGAGTTGATTGAGTCTCTCAAAGACCTAACACCAACTCAAAAAAGGTACTTACTTAGCCGTACAAAGATGGCGCTAGATGATGAAAGTAATATGTTAAACATCAGTGATATCCTAACACCAGAAGAGTTGGAGGCGTTACTATCACCAGCACCAACAACGAATACAAAATAACAATGATATACAACGCCACCGTCAGATTAACGCTAGGGACCAAGTGAAGCAAATCGACTTTGCTTGGTTGTTAGTTTCTCTCCCAATTCCTTTTCACTACAACAAACGTATTGTTTTCGAAACCTTTTTCCAATTTAAACAGGTCAGATAATTGAGCGACTAACATCAGTCCGCGACCAGAGGAGGACCAACTATCGTCATCCATTAAGTTAGGTGCCTCAATCTGTTTATTTTTATGTTGGATGAACGTCTTTTCATTGATCGGCGCTCCGCAATCAGAGACTCTAAGTTCCACGAAACCGGACACTTGGTCATCCCCAACCCTACACTCCACTTCAATTGGCTGGCCTTCTATTTCACTGTAAGAATGAATATAAGCGTTATTCATGAGCTCAACGACACAAAGCTCCAATGATTGAATTGCATTTAAGGGGATTTGATGACCCATCAAAAACCGAACAACGTCTTTGCTCGCACTTCGTGAGTGAGTAAGGGAGCTCCCGTAAGTTCGTTTAAATTCGCTCTTTGACATTCTTTTCCTTAAAATCGAGCCTCTCACCATGCCATTTTACCTGTAAAAGGCTGGCATCATCATCAAACTCATCTTCGTTGTGCCAAGATTGTACTTTTTTAAAGACGTCTCCCACTTGATCTTCAACTGGCAGCGTGCAAACAGCTTTTATACTCGATGCCAATCGTTGTAGTGAAAACATCTCCTCACCCTGCCTCGCTTCAATCAAACCATCCGAATAAAGCCACAATGCATCGCCCTCATCTAGACTAATTTGGTTACCGCTATATTCCATCGGCTGCATTGCACCAACGATAAAGTTATCGTCACCTATCTGTTCCATCGTTTTCGTACTCGCTCGCCAAACTAAGATCCTGGGGTGGCCAGCCGTGCAATAGCTAAGTCGCCCTGATTTTGTGTTAAGAATGGCGTAAGCCATAGTAAAGTAAAGTTGACTGTTTCTAGTTTGCTGATAACGCCGATTTAGCCGTTCAATCACAGATGCTGGCTCACTTACGCAATAGCCGTCATCTCTCAACTCCATCGTGATCGAATCAGGCCCCTGACTTTGAGATAGTGTCTGTTGAATAGAAAAAGCCATCAAAGCTGAAGAAATACCATGACCAGAAACATCACATACATAAAACGCAACATGGTGTTCATCGAGCTCCAAATACCCCAACATATCACCACCAATCTGGGAGCATGGTTTGTAGACATAGCTAAAATTTACATTCTGAATAGTTGATTCAGCAGGGAGTAGTTGCTCCATCAGATGACTCGCAGACTGTAGGTCTTGGTGGATTGTTTGATAGGCCGCATCTAGCTCTTTGTTTCTCTCTACGAGCTTGTTGTGCAATTCTAAAGTACGAAACCCCGCACGGATTCTGGCCTGAAGTTCCTCTACAGACGTCTTCTTATCTACGAAATCATCTGCGCCAGCATCAATGCCTTTCACGATCGAACTTTGGTCATTTCTAGAAGACAGTAGAACAAAGAAAATGTAACGTTCGCTAACTTTAGATTTTAACTGGCGACACAATTCAATACCATTAATTCCAGGCATCATTAAATCACTCAGCACAAACTGAATATCAGGGCGGTGAGTTAGCACCTCAAGCGCCGCTCTTCCGTCTTCAACTGCAACCACTTCATAGCCCTGCTTTTCCAATGCACTGCTGATGTAAAGCAGTACTGTTTTACTATCATCGACCAAAAGAATGGGTTTCATCTTCCTCCTTAATACGGTTGCTTTACTGGCTAACGCAAAACACTAGTCACTGACTGCTCATTTCTAAAACGGCTGTAGTCTTCGGCTAATAATTGGTGTTGATATCGAGTGTAAGACAACGCTTCATTAGAAATTAGTATCTGATGCTCTTTTTCGATTAACTGACTTTGCAGCCTTTCAATCTGTTCATTCTGCTGTATGTAATTGAGGTACAGTGCGAATAGACCAAAAACCGAAACCATTAACAGGGCGATTAGAATATTATTGATAGTTTTCACTTGAATACTCATGACCTCTCCTTGTCTATTATTAGACTTTCCATGATGAAAGAGAGCGTCTACGGACCAAGAGCTCGAAGCTCTAAAACGCAACGAAGCAAATTGAGGTTGTTTTTCCAATTATAGGCGATAGGAGAAAAAATAAGAAAAATCTGAAAAAATTTAAATATCCTGCTGAGTTAAGAATCGGTAAGGTGGTAGCAGCGAGCTATCATCCACTCGCTGCAATACATTAACTCTGAAATGCAGGTCTAGCTAAAATTTGGTTATACCATCGAGCAATGTTTGGCGACGTCGATAGCACATCAATTTCTAGGCCTTTAATTGCGAAACTGATCAAAATAAAGCCTGTTATATCGACAATAGTAAAATGGTCTACGGCGATAAAATAATTATGTTCAAGCCGCTTGTCTAAGACAGGCAGAAATTCATAGACGCGTTGTTTTGATTCTTCGCCCCATGCTTCAACGCAACGTTCTCTGTCTCCATAAACTCCGGTCATGTTTCGAAACGCCTGAAATGCCGCATTTAGTCCTTGGAACTCCACCACACGATGCCACATTTCCACCTGAGCACGTTCAAGCTGGTTAGCACCAAACAGCGCCAGATCATTTTCAAACGCTTCATCTAGGTAACGACAAATCGCCACACTTTCACAGATCGTCGTACCATCATCCAGTTCGAGCAGAGGCACTTTACCGTTCACGCTTTTCGATTTAAACGGTTCAGATAGGTTATCGCCCTCACGAACGTTCAGCGCAATTCGCTCAACCTCGCCACCGATTTCCTTTAGAAAAATGCTAACTCGCTTACAACTTGGAGTCATTGCGGTTTCATAGAGCTTCATTTCACATCCTTTTATCTTTTTCTAACCGATTGGTTAGGATATACTGTAGCCAGTTTATAAACGATCAGTCAAGAACTTCACTATCAAAAATTTTCAAACAGTTGTGGGTCTGTTTGCTGAGCGAGATTTTTGATGCCGTTTGTGAGTTCACATGAATTTGGAGGCTGATACCCAAGCATAGATGGGTATTCATCATATTGGTTCAGTTCGAACGCTAGAGGTTCTCTGTACCATCCCTCCAAAGCAATTTAATTACCCGATAAGCAGACCCAGGCAGGTAATTTATGGCAAGAAAAGCCAACTTCGACCGAGATGAAAAGCTTCTCGTGGCTATGGATGTGTTTTGGCGCAAGGGCTTTGCGAACACGTCTATCTCGGATCTCACCGACGAACTGAACATCAACCGCTTCAGTCTTTACAACACCTATGGTGACAAGCAACAGCTCTACTACGAAGCGCTCGATACTTACTTAAAAAAGGTCTCGCTACCGTCACTCAATGATTTGGAAAAAGACGACGCGTCTTTACCTGAGTTGGAATCGTTCCTTAAATCTTTTGCTGAGCTGCAACGCAAACGCAGCTGTGGGTGTTTTATTCAAAATGCGTTGATTGAGCACGCTGGTGAAGACGATGATGTACTGCGCAAAGGGCATTTTTTGTTTGACCATCTTATCGACATCATTGCGGATGCGCTGACCAATGCACAAAAAGAAACCTTAGTGCCGAAAACGCTGAAACCAGAAGAGCTTGCTCGTTTTGTTCTCAACAACATGCAAGGCATGCGCGTACTTGGCAAAGCCAAACGTTATGCCGACTTGGATACGGCGCTTTCCTGCTTGCTGGTTTTGATTAGGAAGTGACATGTCGATTGAAGTGATAGCAGTACGTCTTACCAAAGGCATGGACTTAAAGCTGAGCCTAGCGAAATTGGTCGAGCAGCATGGTATCAAAGCAGGCTCGATTGCTTCATGCGTTGGCTGTGTCTCTCACCTCAACCTTCGTTTGGCAGGAGCAGAGAGTACGTTAACCAAACAAGAGCCATTTGAAATCGTCTCTGTGATGGGAACCCTAACGGCTGAACATCAACACGTTCATATCTCGGTGTCTGATTGTGAAGGACGAGTTTGGGGTGGGCATTTGCTGGAAGACACAGTGATTGATACTACCGCAGAATTGATCATCCATTCTTACTCAGAACTTGAGTTCACTAGAGCGATGGACGACTCGACTGGCTATACCGAACTACAAGTGAATCCTTCCAAATAATTAAAAGCTCCAGAGCCTTACAGTGTGGTCTCTGGAGCTTTACTCGCTTATCTCTTACGCTAAGCATTCACTCATATCGAGCAAGCTAATTTCGAGGATCATTCTTCGACTAAATAACAAACCTGATTATCGTCGACTGTTACTTGCCACGTTTTTAGACAGTGCGCTTCGTTTTCTAAGCACTCCCCGCTCGTTAAGCTGAAATGCTGTTTGTACAGTGGTGACGCAACACACATCTCACCATCGATATCACCGACAATCCCTCGACTCATCACATAAGCCTTACCAATTGGGTCCCAATCTTGAACGGCGTAAACACCGTTATCAGGAATGTAGAATAACGCCACATGCTCGCCTTCAATCAATACAGTGGCACCGATAAACGGCATCAAGTCATCAAGCTGACACACTTTCACTTTGGTTAACGCTGCCATTTACACCTCCTGTTTCACTGGAATACGCTGACCGCGCACACGTTGGTACGGCAAGACTTTGCTGCCCGACGTGCTGTTCAAGAAAGGACGGAAGCGTTGCAATTTTTGAGGATTATCCAACGTACTCTTCCACTCACATTGATAGGTATCTACGACTCGTGCCATTTGTTCATCCAAAGAATCACATAGATTCAGAGAGTCATCCAAAATCACTTGTTTAAGGTAATCTAAGCCCCCTTCCATATTCTCCATCCACACGGACGTGCGCTGTAAGCGATCAGCAGTGCTGACGTAGAACATCACAACCCGGTCGATCATGGTGATCAACTCTGATTTAGATAAGTCGGATGCAAACAAATCAGCGTGTCGTGGTCTCATGCCGCCATTACCACAAACGTATAGATTCCAGCCGTTTTCAGTAGCGATCACCCCAATGTCTTTACTTTGCGCTTCTGCACACTCGCGAGTACAGCCCGATACGGCAAACTTAAGCTTATGGGGCGCTCGCAATCCTTTGTAGCGGTTCTCTAACTCAATAGCTAATCCGACCGAGTCATCAACACCATAGCGACACCAAGTAGAGCCGACGCAAGATTTCACGGTGCGCACCGATTTACCGTAGGCATGCCCTGTTTCAAAACCAGCATCAATTAAGGTTTGCCAGATTTCAGGAAGCTGTTCTAACTGCGCACCAAATAAATCCACGCGCTGACCGCCAGTGATCTTGGTGTACAGATCGTATTGCTGAGCAACTTCGCCTAACACGATAAGTTTGTCTGGTGTGATTTCGCCGCCCGGAACACGAGGCACTATCGAATAAGAGCCATCTTTTTGTAGGTTTGCCATAAAAGCATCGTTAGAATCTTGCAGAGATTGATGCTGCGGCTCCATGATGTGTTCATTCCACAAAGAAGCAAACACAGATGCCGCTGTCGGCTTACAGATATCACACCCATGCCCTTTGCCATGCAGTGCAATTAAGGTGTCGAAGTCTTTGATCTGTTCCACTTGGCAAATATGGAACATCTCTTGGCGACTGAGCTCAAAGTGCTCACAAAGGTGGTTGTTAACCTCTACCCCCATGGCTGCCAGTTGAGTATCCAATACCGACTTCACCATATTGCTACAGCCACCACAGCCAGTACCGGCTTTAGTGTTGGCTTTAAGGTCCGTCAGGTTGGTAGTGCCAGCTTGAATCTCGGCAACTAAGTCGCCTTTTGTGACGTTGTGACAAGAACAGATGATGGCGCTGTCTGGCATCTCTCCATCCAGCATTCCGGTATCAAATAGCAGGTTCGCCGCGTGGTCTGGCAAGACTGTTTTGTTCAAATAACACTGTAAGAGCGCGTCGTAGTCGCTGTTGTCACCGACGAGAATCGCTCCAAGCAATTGGGTGCCGCTCGCATCAACCACCAGCTTTTTGTAGATGCCTGCAACCGCATCTTGCAAGACCATTTCCTGTGCGCCTTCGGTTTGCATTTGTGCATCGCCGATAGACGCCACATCCACCCCAAGCAGCTTGAGTTTGGTGCTCATGTCTGCACCTTTAAAACCTTCGCTCGGCATACCAGTCAAGACATCGGCAGTGGTTCTCGCCATGGTGTAACCGGGTGCGACTAAACCAAAGATCTTCTGCTCCCAAAGGGCACATTCGCCAATCGCATAAATATTCTCATCGCTGGTTTGGCATTGGTTATTAATCACAATGCCGCCTCGCTCGCCTACTTCTAGCTCAGCCAGCCTTGCCAACTCATCTTGAGGGCGAATCCCTGCGGAAAAGACAATCACATCCACTTCGAGAGGATCTTTGTCTTTAAACACCATACGATGCTTAGCCGTTTCACCATCGCAGATTCGCTCCGTCCCCGTTGAGGTATGCACGGTTAGCCCTAGCGCTTCAATCTTCTCTTTTAGCACTAAGCCAGCACCATCGTCCAACTGCACGGGCATCAGGCGGGGTGCAAATTCGATAACGTGAGTTTCTAACCCCAATAGTTTGAGTGCGTTTGCCGCTTCTAAACCCAACAAGCCACCACCAATCACTGCGCCTGTTCTTGCGCCTTCACATGCCTTCTTGATTTGTGAAAGGTCATCAAGCGTGCGGTAGACAAACACGTTGTCTCGGTCTTTACCTTCAATTGGCGGCACAAACGGGTAAGAACCGGTCGCGAGCACAAGTTCGTCGTAACCCAGCACATCTTCACCATCAAGCAGAATACGCTTTTGCTCTCTGTCGATGCCTGTTACTTGGCTGCCAAGTACGAGTTGGATGCCATGCATGTCGTACCATTCTTGGTTACTCAGCATCAAATCATCATGAGACTTACCCGCAAATAAAGAGGACAACTGTACACGGTCATACGCGATAAAACGCTCTGCACCAATCACGGTAATTCGGTGCTCCAAATGCGCGTTTTTCTGCACTAATTGCTCGACGAGGTGTTGCCCGACCATACCGTTGCCTACCACAACGATGTGGCTCAATGCGTTCTTTACTGGAATCGTTAAAGGACTGTTCATCGCTGCCTCCTTATGCCGTTTGCGCTGCGGTTTTGGGTTTGTCTTCTTTCGAAGCAGGAATCTCGACTTTGGATTGCTTCTCGTAAAGGAACTTCAGCACCGCTTGTCGACACTTCTGATACTGCGCATCATCCGCCAGTGCGACACGCTCACGAGGGCGAGGTAGATTCACTTCTAACACTTCACCAATGGTTGCTGCCGGTCCGTTGGTCATCATCACGATTTTGTCAGATAGCAGCACCGCTTCATCCACATCGTGGGTAATCATGATGACAGTGTTGTTTAGCTCGGCTTGGATCTTCATCAGTGCATCCTGTAGGTGTGCACGTGTCAACGCATCCAACGCGCCAAATGGTTCATCCATCAATAAAACCTTTGGTTGAAGTGCCAGTGCTCTCGCGATGCCGACTCGCTGCTTCATACCACCAGAGATTTCATCCGGCTTTTTGTGCGCGGCATGCTGCATTTGAATCAACTCCAAATAGTGATTCACTTGCTCCTGAATCCACGCTTTGCCCTTTTTGCCGGCAATTTGTTTTACAGCTAGCTCAACGTTTTGATATACGGTGAGCCAAGGCAACAATGAATGGTTTTGGAACACCACTGCGCGGTCTGGTCCCGGCCCTGCCACTTCTCGCCCATCGACGATCACGCCGCCGTCTGTTGGCATGTGTAGCCCTGCAACTAAGTTCAATACCGTTGATTTACCACAGCCAGAGTGACCAATCAGCGATACAAACTCGCCCTTATTGATTTGTAAATCGACGTTCTTAAGCGCGATGAACTCGCCATCTGGCGTTGGGAATCGCATCCCTAAACGCGTTAGATCTAATAATGCTTTTTCCATGATCTTTTCCCTTATCTCAACGCTTGTTGTTTATTCCAAGACAGCCACTTTTGAAGTTGCAGCATGCCTCTATCGAGCATCAAACCGATAAAACCAATAGTGATGACTGCCACCATGATGCGCCCCAATGATGCTGAACTGCCGTTCTGGAACTCATCCCAAACGAACTTGCCTAACCCAGGGTTCTGAGCGAGCATTTCTGCCGCAATCAACACCATCCAAGCGATACCTAAAGAGAGACGTAAACCTGTGAAGATCATTGGAATGGCAGAAGGTAAAACGATGGTGCGAATGTGCTGCCACCACGAAAGTTGAAGTACTTTGCTCACGTTGACCAAGTCTTTATCAACGCTCGTTACGCCCACGGCGGTATTAATCAGCGTCGGCCACAAGCTACACAGCGCCACTGTGATCAGAGAGTTAATGAACGACTTAGCAAACATCGGGTCATCACTCACATAAGTGGCACTTACAACTATAGTGACGATAGGCAGCCAAGCCAAAGGTGATACGGGCTTGAGCAATTGAATGATTGGGTTGAACGCTTGATACAGCCCTTGATTAAGACCAAGCACGATGCCAAGCGGAATCGCGATAACCGTCGCCAACAAAAAGCCCGCAGTTACAGTCACTAAGCTTGTTATGATTTGGTCGAAGAACGTCGGCTTACCTGTGTAAGGACGAATCTGTACTTCGGCGTCTGGATTCTTGGCTAACTTCGCAGCATTACGTTTTTCCTGACGTTCGATAAACGCTTGTTCCTTTTCTCGTTCTTGCCAATGGTCATCGACAAGATTGCTGAACTGCTGAAAAGTTTGCACTGGTCCCGGTAGCGTACCTAACGAGGTTTGCACTTCTCTCGCCGCTAAGTGCCACATTGCCAAAAAGATCAGCAAGCCAATGACGGGCAAAAGCACCAGCCGACTTCGGTTCACTACCTGCTTAGCAGGAAAAAGGGAAATGACATTACTAGACATACTCACTCCTAAGAAATTTACATCCTTGTTATTGCGGGCAGAGTCACCTGCCCGCTGTATTTTTTGTAGGACTGCTCATCCTAAACTTTGTCTTTTCCTTTAAGCCCGATAGAGAACTTCTCCAGATATTTATTTGGCTCGCGACCGTCATAAACGATGTTGTCGATAAAGTGTGTTTGTGGCGCACGAAAACCATCTTCAGCACTGAAATCTGGGAAGTCTTTTTTGCTCAACACACCATCTTCAATTAGCGCTTGAGCCGCTTGTTGGTAGATATCTGGACGGTAAACCTCTTTTGCCACATCCATGTACCAATCATCGGATTTCTCGCTTGAGATTTGTCCCCAACGGCGCATTTGAGTCAGATACCAAATCGCATCGCTGTAATACGGATATGTGGCGTTATGACGGAAGAACACGTTGAAGTCTGGCACGTCTCGTTTGTCGCCTTTCTCGTATTCAAATGTTCCGGTCATTGAGTTGGCGATAACTTCGGCATCCGCTCCAACGTATTCGCTTTTTGATAGCATCTTCACTGCTTCTTGGCGGTTGGCATTGTCGTTTTCATCCAACCAATGTGCCGCTCGAATCAAGGCTTTCACTACGCGAATGTGCGTGTTTGGATACTTCTCAGCCCAAGCTTTAGAAACACCAAACACTTTCTCTGGGTTGTTCTTCCAGATCTCGTAATCGGTCACAACTGGCGTACCGATGCCTTTAAATACGGCTTGTTGGTTCCATGGTTCGCCTACGCAGTACCCTTTGATCGTGCCCGCTTCCATTGTTGCTGGCATTTGTGGTGGCGGTGTAACACTCAAAAGAACGTCAGCATCCAACTGGCCACTGTTATCGCCTGAGTCTGGTGCGTAAAAGCCTGGATGAATCCCACCTGCCGCTAACCAGTATCGCAACTCATAGTTGTGCGTCGATACAGGAAACACCATGCCCATGTTGAACGGTTTACCTTTATCCAGATAGCTGTCGACCACAGGCTTCAGTGCATCCGCTTTGATTGGGTGAACAGGCTTGCCATCCGGTTGTTTGGGAATGTATTGCTTCATCTGCTCCCAAGTATCATTGGAAACCGTGATTGCGTTGCCGTTCAAATCCATACTGAACGCAGTAATCACTTCTGCTTTTGTGCCAACACCAATCGTTGCGCCCAATGGCTGACCAGCAAGCATGTGCGCGCCAGCAAGCTCACCGTCGATGACTCGGTCTAATAGCACCTTCCAGTTTGCTTGTGCTTCTAAAGTGACGTACAAGCCTTCGTCTTCAAAAAAGCCTTTCTCATAAGCAACCGCCAGTGGTGCCATATCGGTTAACTTAATAAAACCAAACTTCAGGTCTTCAATTTCTGGCTCACCTAACTCTGCCTTTACGCTGACCGTGGTGAATACCGATAACGAAATTGCTGACACTTTCAGCATCGAACTCCATTTCATTGGTTTGCTCCCATAAAAAAAACGCCACTACTCCGAAGAGCAGTAGCGCCGTTGCTAAGTCTACAATTACCGCCGTTGATAATTGAGATAAGCGATTCAACAATAAACCCAAATCTACTAATCCAATTACTGTGCCAACTTATTTTTCACAGTAAATACAATAAATTAGTTTATTCTACCGTTTCTAATTCCCTGTTATTGCTTGCTGATAGTGCAACACGCACCACGTTAGAAAACGCACCCTAACCCCAAAGTGGTAGAGCAACTAATCCAACACTTCCAAAGTAGTTATCAAATTCTTGGCAACTTGTGCGAGCGTTTGGCTGGATTGCATAGCTGAATTTCTAAGCGCTTTGTAAGCCTGTTCTTCATCAACGCTGTGCATCTTCATCAGCAGACCTTTGGCTTTTTCCACCAGCTTGCGCTCTTCAATCTTGTGTGTCAGCGATTCAATTTCCGATTGCATACTTTCGAATTTCGCTCTCACTAATGTCGCATGTTCAATCCAAGGTTGAAGTGCAAACTCACTATCGTGCGGCATAAGAACATAGTCCATTTTTTCTGATAACCGATTGATATCATTGGATGATAATTGCTTTAAGACGATAAGAAGTGGTGCCGATTTTCTGCGGCAGAAATCGACGATCAAACGCAGTTCTGCCGTTGGCTGCTGCCATCCAACCACAACGCTTGCAGACGGTTCTCGTTGCATTAACGTTTCTAGTTGTGCCAATTGGCAGCCGATGATGTTGTCGTAATCTTTGCTCAATAAGCCGGACAATCGAGCCTGCTCTTGGAGGCTATCACAGCATACTATGATGGGTGTTTTTGACGTTGATTGAGTCATGCACATTCCTTGTTTATATCTCACTCACTAAGAGAGACATAACAAGGAATGTGCCAACTAAGGTTGAAGCGTTTTAACTAGAGGCAAGATGCTCTTTGAAGAAGCCGAGTGTGCGCTCCCAAGCGAGTGCTGCTTCTTCCGGTGCGTAGCGTGCTGTTGAGTCGTTATGGAAGCCGTGGTTGACGTTCTCATACATTAACGCTTGATACTGTGCGTCGGTTGCGATCAATTGCTGCTCATAAGCAGGCCATGTGTCGTTAACACGCTTATCGAGCCCTGCAAAGTGAATCATCAACGGTCCTTTGACTTGCTTTTGGATCTCTTGCGCCGCGGGTGTTCCATAGAATGGCACACCTGCATCGAGTTCTTCTGGCATTACCGCGGCAAGCATGTTGACAATGTATCCACCGAAGCAGAATCCAACCGCGCCCAATTTACCGTTACCACCCTCGTATTGCTTAAGGAAGTTAGCCGCTGCAATAAAGTCTTGTTCGATCTTGGCTCTGTCCATCTCTTTCTGCATTGCGCGACCTTCATCGTCGTTCCCCGGGTAGCCGCCGAGTGGATAAAGCGCGTCTGGAGCGAAAGCAATAAAGCCGTCTTTTGCAAGTCGTCTTGCGACATCTTTGATATAAGGGTTCAGACCTCGATTTTCATGAATCACCAACACGGTCGGCGATTTTAAGGTTTTCTTCTGTGGCATCACCAAATAACCACGCCCTTCTCCATGCCCATTTGGAGATGGAAAGGTTTCGTAAGTTGCTTTGATGTCAGGATCGTTAAATGAAACTTGTTCTGCGAGTGCGTAATTCGGGGTTAACGCATCGACCAGTGCCGTCATGCTAAAAACCAGCACTGCGAGCCCACCGAGTCGATTGAGGAACTCGCGGCGTGAGATCTTTCCGTGTGCGTATTCGTCGTACCAATCGAAGGCTTCTTGCGGGATAGGATGAGAAGCCTTTTTAGTGGGAGTGGTATGCTTTAGAACCATTATCCATGTCCTCTGTGTCTTACCATATGGGAATTTCTAATTCTCAAACGCGAAGTAAAGAATGAGCGCAATTGAGGTCAAAACTGCAGTTTCACCTCTCTGATACGGGCAAGGTGGTGAAACACATCATTGGCGAGCTAGGATCTTTTACCTTCTTCAAACAATAGATAATGGATTCAGATTCAACAACTTTGCGTTGTTTGTTTTGAGTGGATTTGTCTAAAACCAACACTTTGGTTTAGCCAATCAACTCAAAATTACTCGTAATGACAGTACGTCTGCCAATAACTAAAGGCACGTTCAAAGGCTTTTTCTCTGTCGTGCATTTGTGCAAACAAGACCACTGTCATGGTGGCAAGAACCGTATTCGCCATTTGGTTCATGTCATCTTCTGACGTCCCAAACGGGCAGTTTGTAGGCATTGGCACCTCAGACAGCATTTGTTCCGTCCAGTAGTGCGATGTCACGCCGCTTGTTTGGCTTAACCATACCGTTTGGCTTACTTTCGGGTTGTATTCTGACTCACCCGATTGTCCTTTGAATGACACAACGGCATGAGCGGTTTGACCAATCTCGTATTCGACTTCAGCATGAAGTTGTTGAAACCCAGGATGGAAGCTACCACGAATACCAACCGTCGCCTGCCCCGGATTCAATGCACGAACCACGGTATTAATCGGCGTTCTAAGCCCATAACGATTCTTCCAACCGATCATGGTTTCTGCTTGAGGAGCGAACGCACTGAGCGGCAGATACACGATGTTTTGCGTTTCTAAGACACGCTTTGCTTCTTCTGCTGATTCCGCTTTCTCGATAGCAAACTTGTCGAGGTAATCTTCTGCGTGTGAACGTCCAGATTGGCGGTCGTGATAGCCGTGCATCAGCACTTTATGGCCATTATCGGCGAGGATCTTCGCTGCCAACAGGTGCCAAGGTTGACCTGCCGCTTCACGTTTGCCTGCATAACATGGCCAATCAATGTCCGCACCAATAGCAGGCATGCGGGATTGGAATGCTTTCACAAAGCCAGCGATTTCTTGTTGAGTTTCGTTCTGTACGCGGATCAGCATCAATAACATTGCCATCTGATCGTCGTCGCACTCACCGTTTAGGTATTCATCCATAACTCGAAACGCTTGGTCAAAGTTCAGTGGTTTTCTACCACGTTCGCCACGACCGACTGTTCTAATACATTCCAAAATGCTGCTCATATTCCCTCGTATTCCGTCACTGACTGTACGGTTTCTATTAGTTGTTCGCGCAGTTTGACAACTTCTCCCATCACAATCAATGCTGGGCTCACGCCTTTAAGTGTAATCGATAAATCATTGAGCTGATTGAGTTGTGTAACGTGCACTTGTTGTTGAGGGCTACAACCATGAGTGATGATCGCGACTGGGAAATCTGCTCTCAAACCGGAGTTGATTAATCCCGTTTGTATTTGCGATGACTTTTCTAACCCCATATAGAAGACTAACGTTTGTCCGCTTTGCATCAGTTGGCTCCACGCTTCAAATGCACCTGTTACCACTTGCCCTGTAACAAAGGTAACGCTGCGAGCAACGCCACGATGAGTCAGCGGAATCAAGCTGTTTGCTGAACATCCAATCGCAGCAGTAATACCGGGGATGACTTCGTACGCGACTGAGTTTTTGACGAGCGCTAACGCCTCTTCGCCTCCACGACCAAATACAAAAGGATCTCCCCCTTTTAAGCGCACAACTCGCTTTCCTTGTTGAGCGAGCGATACTATCAAATCACAAATTTCTTCCTGACCAATACTAGGTTGTCCGCATCTTTTGCCCACGTAAATCCAATCAGCTTGTGGCGAAGCCAACTCCAAAATATCTTTGTTAACCAAACGGTCGTACAGCAGCACCTCTGCCGACATAATCGCTTTCACTGCCTTTACGGTTAACAAGTCAGGATCGTGCGGCCCTGCTCCAACAATCGAGACAAAACCTTTGTGGTTCGCATCTAGATCTACTGAATGGTCTCCTAAAAGTTGGTTCAGTTTGCTTGCTTGGTCATGCTTAGAAAAGCGAGACGAACGTTCTTGTTTCTGACTCGCTTGTCCTTTCTTAAACCAAGACTTTTGATAAGGCGCTTCCATGTGCTTATCCTCTTTATGACTTACTTTATTTGAATAGCCAGACTTTGCTGGTTCGCTTGCTGTTTGCCCTTTTGATGCTGATGGCTGTCGACCATTTGTTTGATTTGAGAGACGCACGAGCCACAGTTAGTGCCGCATTTGAGTTTGTTTTGAAGTTGAGTCAGTGACGTGCAGTCTTGTTTCTCCATCGCGTCATGTATTTGTTTATCAGTGACACGGAAACAACTACAAACCAGTTTGGCACTGCTTTGCGATTGAGTGATGGTAAGCAGTTGCGATAGCTCCATCGGTTTGCCAATCAAGCCGGTAAAGTTGGTGTAGTCGGTTTGAATCGGTTCACTAGACACCACCAAAACAGAGCGAATGATACGAACGTCTCCAACAAGGTCGTAATCCACCGCTAGCCAACCCTGGGCAATATCTATCGTAATTCTGCAGCTCTTTTCCGTTCGACAAAAACTCTGCTTCTTTGGTCGCTTATCGTGTGCAAAGCGCCAAATGCCCAAATTGCTTTCTGCTTGAAATGCGCTGTAGAGAAATTTACCGGAATCAAACTGTGTACCGATGAACATACCGTAGGTTTTTACCGCCGAATCTTGCACTTCAACATAAGATGACTTAAACGCAGGCTGCCCAGAAATAGGGTCTTTTGCGCTGTTTACTATTGCGTTAACACCGCTTTCACCGCCATATCGACCCGCCCAGTGCATTGACATAAATAGCTCTTGAAAACCCAAACCTTCATCAATGGCAACTTTGGCATAAATACTGGTGTTTGAAGTAGGCTGAAACAGCTTGGTGAGTTGTCCTGCTTTTAAGCGATTTTGAGTAGCAGAGAGAGTGTTCATGTACACGGTTGGTTCTAACTCAGAGGCGGCAAGGTGGGCGATATGCCCTGTGCGCGTCATGGTATGCCATTGGTCGCGTTGTCTGCCCGTATTGAGCCACCAGCCTTTTGTTCTCTCTAAACGCGTTGGAGATTCACTGGTCACGACAAAACGCGCTTTACCATCTGGGTGCGAATAGACGCCATCAGCAAAAGGACGCTCTCCTCCCCATTGTGTCGGCACCCACTCTTCGTATTCTTGCTCAGTTAAGTTCGAGTGTTGAGACAGGTCGAGCTTCAATGGCGAATCTGCATTCATGCCTGTCATTGCCGCATATTCCCTGAATACCGACCGCTCAGAAGTAAATGCAAAACCATTTTGTGTCTTTTCCAATGCACACAGAGCTTGTCCGACTTGGCTTATCGCCCACCAATCTGATTTTGCTTCACCCGGAGGCGCTTGAAACTGGCGCTGCCTAGAAAGTCGACGCTCAGAGTTGGTTACCATGCCTTGCTTCTCACCCCAACCAGCGGCGGGCAGCAACAGATCCGCGTAATGCGCTACATCCGAATCCGCTGTGATATCCGAAACAATCACAAACGGACAAATCTCTAGTGCACGTTTTACCAATTGGTTATCTGGCAAAGAGACAACAGGATTGGTTGCCATGATCCAGAGAACTTTAATCTCACCACGTTCTACCGCCTCAAACAGTTCAACAGCTTTTAAACCGGGCTGAGTGGCAATTTCTGGTGAATCCCAAAACGCCTGCACTTGCTTTATAGACTTTGCGTCAAAAGCACGATGAACCGCTAACTGGTTTGCCAATCCACCGACTTCTCGCCCACCCATCGCATTGGGCTGACCTGTAATAGAAAACGGCCCACAACCTGACTTGGCAATTTTACCCGTCGCCAAGTGTGCATTAATGATTGCATTGCCTTTGTCGACGCCATTTTCGGCTTGGTTTACCCCTTGGCAAAACAACGTAATTGCGGTTGGGCTTTGCGCAAACCATTGGAAGAATGTCGTGAGTTTTTCTTCTGAAATGCCAATGGAAGACGTCAAATTAGTGACATCGTAACGCAAATCAGAAACTTCTTCTCTAAGTGCATTAAATCCGTCGGTATAAGAATTTATGTATTCAGAATCAATCAATTGTTGTTCAATAAGAAACTTGAGCAGCCCATTGAAGAGTGACACATCACCATCGTTTTTAATCGGTAGATGCAAATCCGCTTGCTGTGCGGTGACCGTTTCACGCGGGTCAATGACCACCAGCTTGAGGTTAGGATTGTTTTCTCTCGCTTGTTGAATACGTCGGAATAAAACAGGGTGCGTCCAAGCGGTATTAGCACCGCAAATGATCAATAGCTCAGTCTTATCAATATCGTCGTAATTGACGGGAACGACATCTTCACCAAATGCTCGTACATGAGCCGCAACCGCCGAAGACATACACAAACGCGAGTTCGTATCGATGTTTGCGCTGCCAACATAGCCTTTCATGAGTTTGTTGGCGACGTAATAGTCTTCCGTTAACAACTGCCCTGACACGTACATCGCGATGGAATCCGGTCCAAACTCCGCTTTCGCTTGATGAATCTTTTCAGCAATCAGATCCGTGGCTTGTTGCCATTGCACCTCTTGCCCTTGAGGTCGTTGCTTGGTGACAAGCTTTGGATACAACAAGCGCGAAGGCATATTCAAGCTCTCTGCCAGCGCGACACCCTTCACGCACAGTGATCCCGCATTTGCAGGATGACACGCATCCCCAACGATTCCTTTCGCATTGACCTCGACACCACATCCAACACCACAATAGGGACAAGTGGTTTTTTTGCATCCTTGCGACATAACACCTCCAGTGCGATTCAGCCCAACTTACTAGCAAAAAAAAGCCTCTCCCGAATCGAGAGAGGCAGCAATGCCTTTAACGCTGTTAGTACATTTTCAAAAAGTAATACCCTATACCGCTCTCGCCTGCTATTAAGAGCGGCGCATCGAGTTATCGATGAACGTTTATGTAAAGCAAGTGAGGTGCCAAGATTAAAAACCCTTACCATACAAAGGGTTAGCTTAAAACCAATTATAGCAACGTAATGCTACGCACTGATTGTGTGCAAATTTCGGTCATTATCGTGCAGTATTACTTTACTAATTCCATAACTAACCTGGATTCTTCGTCACCAAAATAATGCGCTTCTTCTTCTAACGTTTTAAAGCCAAAGGAGAGGTATAAAGACAATGCAGGTTGGTTCTTAGGATCGACAGTCAATTTCACGCTTGAGCCTAACGTCAACGACGCAATAACGTTTTCTAGGAGGGAACGCGCAATACCTTTACCTCTATGTTGAATATCGACGGCCAATGACATGATCCAATATTGATGTGCATTTGTGCTAGTCGTTAGCAATATATACCCTGCGACCTGCTCTCCCTCTTTTGCTACCAGTAAACTCTCTCCCCAACAATCAAAAGCTTGCCGAAAGAAAAATTGAGGATAGGCGTGTTCTCCAAATAAAGTATTTTCGAGCTTATATATGGCAAATAAGTCCTCTTTTTGCGCAGACAAGATGTCCATTCAATGACTCCTTCTTTAACATGAATGGCAGCAGTATACCTAAATCTCATCTAAATGACGGGACACAAACATCTCAATTAAGTGCTTAAGAAATGTAATATTCTTCCTGAAAATTAGGCCTAACTCACTTAGAACATACATCCGTGATTAAGTTTTAACCGCAAAATCAAAAACCACACAAGATGAAAATTTCAATACATATAACCATTAAATGCATTACATTTAAGAACTTTATTCTGGTTTATTGAAAGATTCATAGTTGGATAATTTACAACCACCCCAAATTCACAGCATTATTCACCAAGCTTCGCGTGTGATAATAAACACTAAAACCTTTACCATTTTCAGCATTATTATTTTTATAAAAGCGAGTTTTAAAGTGAAAGAATCTCGAAATGCCTTAAATCCTAGTGAAATAAACACAACCACAGCTTGGTCAAAACATGATACACATTGGGTTCTTAGCCTATTTGGAACAGCCGTTGGCGCAGGCATCCTGTTTCTGCCAATTAACCTTGGGATTGGTGGTTTTTGGCCTTTAGTCGCGATGGCAGTACTTGCTTTTCCAATGACCTATCTTGCGCACCGTGGCTTAGCTCGTTTTGTACTATCTTCTAAGATCAAAAACGCAGACTTCACTGATGTAGTGGAAGAGCACTTCGGCGCAAAAGCAGGTCGTTCTATTTCACTGCTGTATTTTCTTTCGATCTTCCCAATCCTGTTGATATATGGGGTTGGAATAACAAACACAGTAGATAGCTTCATGGTAAATCAGGCTGATATGGCTTCTTTACCTAGACCTTTGCTTTCTGGCGTACTAGTGTTTGCACTAATTGCTATTATGATGGCGGGTGAAAAAGTAATGCTACGGGCCTTTGCCATCATGGTGTTCCCACTTGTTGCCATTCTTGCCTTTCTATCATTTTACTTAATACCGAACTGGACCATGCCTGTCATGGATGTGCCAGAAGCGTCAGCTTTTGCTAGCACTATGTGGTTAGCAGTTCCTGTAGTGATTTTCTCGTTTAGTCACGCAGCTGCAATTTCAAGCTTTGCAAATGTACAACGTCGCCATTACGGTAAGCAGGCAGATGCCAAATCCGAAGTTATTCTTCGTCGCACTAGCATTATGCTGATTGCCTTTGTTCTTATTTTTGTATTTTCCTGTGTACTAACACTGTCACCTGAACAATTGGCTCAAGCAAAAGAACAAAACGTATCCGTATTGTCTTACTTAGCGAACGCAACCGATAATCCATTTATTGCAACACTTGGTCCTTTAGTAGCGTTTGTTGCTATCACTTCATCTTTCCTTGGGCATTTTTTAGGTGCGCGTGAAAGCTTAAATGGTTTAATTAACAAGCATTTTAACCTATCTGAGAAGCGTGTTGATCGTATCAGCGTGGCAGCACTGTTCTTCTCAATCTGGGCGGCCGCGATCATGAACCCAAGTATTCTTGGTATGATGGAAGCATTGTCAGGGCCTGTTATTGCAATGATCTTATTCATTATGCCAATGTTAGCGGTGTATAAAATCGAGGCGATGAAACAATATCGAGGAAATGTCTCTACTTACTTTGTTCTAGCAGCAGGCATTGTGGCGGTAAGTGCATTGATTTTTAGCTTCTTCAGCTAATAACTAAAGACTAGCTTGGATTTTCAGGGGAATACCTTACACAAGGTTAAGGTGATTCCCTGAATTTTCTTACTCTTTAAAAGGTAATCATCGTTACCCTTGACTCTTAAATAAGAGCGAAAACACCCGCAATCATAAGCACTGAAGCGATGCAGGTACGGCCGATAATGCCGAAGTGCGAAGGTTGAATCATTTCATTATGCATAGTTAATCTCCTATTTATTATAAAAGCCATTTTTTATTGGCTTAATAACACTATGTCTAATATCCAGTTTTTTAACAACCCATACAAACATTAAATATTTATGACAGAAACGTAATTTTTTACACTTCGCCCTGATTTTGAGCGATGAATCCGCGGCTTAAATCATTAGATTGAGTCCACCGAATATGCTCGCCTACCTGTCATCGTTACCTTATCTATACCATCGCCTAATCATTGCATAAGTTTTCAATAGATTTTGTTTTATAAATCATAATATTATAGAGATCCTTCTCGTATCTCACTCCCAAAACACTTTGCCACTGGGAATCCATCCGCACTTAACCAACAAGAAATGGTAGACTTAACTGGTATTCGGTTAAGAGATCACATTTTATTAATACGCTCATGCACTTCTCAATTAAAAAACTGGCTTGCGCACTTTGTACTGCACTTGGACTTTTCTTGCATCCGACTAACGTACTGGCGAGTACCGAAAAGCAAGCTTATCTGGAAGAACACATTTCAGCAGAAAGCAAGCCCATGTTAAAACTCTACTTTCGCTCGATGGGTAAGCCGCGATCAATTCAAAAAGATGAGTTAAATGCGCCACAGAATGCATCAGCGGAGTCTCTTGCTCTGTATTACTTTGCACGAAAGTACCTTAAGCGTTACGAAGGCGTTCCATTACCGAAAGATATGCCCGATTTAATCGAATTCGGTAAAAAGCACCATTTGGAATGGGTCGTCGCTGAAGCACAGCTCAATAAGGCTGTAACAATGATTGAGCAAGACGATAACTGGAACGCAGAATTGTTACTCCATGACGTTGTTTCTACAGCCCGTGATCTTGGTTATCTAGCATTAGAAGGCCGTGCTTACCGCTGGTTAGGCAATCTAGAAGTATCTCGAAATCAACTACGCAGTGGCCTAAAATATTATCGCAATGCCTATGAGTTATTAGAAAAAACAGTATTTGAAATACAAGTCGCGATGACACTGAACAACATTGGGACGGTCTACATCGACGCATCAGATTGGGCTCGGGCCAACAGTTACCTAACGCAAGCTCTCGACACTTACCTAGAGAGCGAATATCAATACGATAATAGCTTTTTTATGGGGGTTATCTACGCAAACCTTAGCATCGTTCACTCGAGCCTCGGAGATAACAGAAAAGCGGAATATTATTTCAATGAAGCCATTCGACTTTCAATGCAAACGGGGTCTGACACAGTCAAGCACCACTCTTTATCCAGCTTTTCACAAATGTTGAGCTCGGTAGGAAAAATTGATGATGCATTAATGGTCGCACAACGTTGCGTAGACCTGCCCATTCCAAAAAATCTAGAAATGCTAAAAACGTCTTGTTACGAGGCATTTGCAGAGGCTTACCTCGCAAACAAACAATACGATAAAGCTATTACAACAGCGCTTAACGTTCTAGAACAAACCAAGTCAACCAGTGAATTAGAGCTGCGGCAGCGTATTGATATGCTTTCGGTACTGGTAAACGCTCATCAAATTCTTAATGACTATGAAGCCGCTTTTCATTATTTAACCCAATTAAGAGAGCTGGAGGCTGAGTTTTCTCATCATATTCATGGTGAAGAGATGATTAACATTAAGTTTGATCTCGAAGCTAAGTTAGCCCAGAAAGAACTCAAATTGCTAGAAACAAAAAATGCGCTACAAGCGTCTGAACTGCGTTCGCAGCGCTATCGAGAAATGTTCTACTTTATCGCTATTACGGCAATTGGTGTCGTTGGTTTTCGTTACGTACTGCGCGTTAGACGTATTAATAAAGCACTCACTCAAGAAAATACTACCGATCCGTTAACTCAACTGCATAACCGTCGCTATCTTCACATTTGGCTGGACAAAATGGCTCGTAGAAGCCCAGATAGAACATTTGCCTTAGCAGTTTTAGATGTTGATCATTTTAAAACCTTTAATGATCAATATGGACACGATATTGGCGATAAAATGCTGACTCATATTGCCACGCTATTTAATGAATCCACTCGCTCTGGTGACCTACTCATTCGTTGGGGTGGAGAAGAGTTTGTCCTATTATTCGAAGTACAGCGAGCTGAAGATTGCGCTAAGTTTTTGGAGCGATTGAGATATACTGTTGAAAACACGCCATTGGTGGTTGACTCTAAACCATTAAACGCGACAATTTCCCTTGGAGCAATGGACAAACTGTCGGCACAAATAATTAAACAAGAATGGGATCAATGGTTTTTCTTGGCAGACCAAGCTTTGTATGATGCGAAGCAAGCTGGTAGAAACCAGTTCGTCATTCATCCTACATCATAAAAAAGCACACATGAAAAAAAATCTAATCATTATTACTTTTGCGCCTCTATTTCTTATGGCGTGTAGTAATCAGCAAGCATCTCAACTGGGAATGCGCAGCAGCAGTGTCAACGTGTATGCCCAGCAAATGAGTAACACTCAACTATGTGAAACTCTCTACTACAACCGTGCAACTAACCAAACCAAAGTGGCGATTGGTGCTGAGTTCAATCGACGTGGATTAAACAAAAAGTGGTGTGATAAAGAATTCGATAAGTTGTACATTAAAAAGTGGATTGATAACGTGCTGCCTAAGAAAAAAGCCGAACCCAAGAAACCAATCGCAACTATTCAACCCGCTTCAACTAAATAACCCACCATCTTGAAGCAGACGGTACACTCGTATTTTCTGCTTTTCATTTTTCATGCATGTTCGATGCGACATATAAAAACCTCATGGTTTCAGTAAATTAACAAAGACTTATGTTGTCCATCGAACTTTTAATGTAAACAAGTTGTAAATGGTTTTCGTCCTTATTCTTTGTCGTTAGCTTTGTTTGTTCCTGTTAGCGGAATATGAAACAGGAACTAAAAAATTCCAAACAAAGACATGAGGTCAAAAATGGAAATACGCATTAATCGCCTATTTGCTGCTATGTTGGCAGTAGGCATTGCACCTGCCGTCTCGGCGTTTGATCCACTCTATTCTGAACAATGGCACTTAGACAACACGGGGCAAACTGCGTTTGCGGCTAATCCTGCTGTTGCTGGGAACGACTTAAACACTAGGCTCACTCAGGCAATGGGGATTGCAGGTGTTGGTGTGAAAGTTGCCGTCATTGATTCTGGAGTTCAGATCGATCACCCCGACCTTGCAGGTAATATAGTTACAGGTAGCAGAAACTTCGTCGAAGACTCTTCATTCCCACCAAGTTATCCGGTTGATACTAATGGTCATGGCACTGCTGTAGCCGGTTTGATTAGCGCCGTCGGCAACAACGGTGAAGGCGGACGCGGTGTCGCTTCTCACTCTTCCCTCATCGGTTTTAACTGGTTAGCCAACCAGACATTAGAAGGCTGGTTAATCTCCCATGGCATGGACCCAGCAACACGCGATGTTCGCGTATTTAACCAAAGTTACGGTTTCAGCCCTATAAACCCGATTACTTTTGATGAAAGCGACCCTCAACTAAAACTTGAAATGGACGTGATGAAAAACGTCAGCGAGAGTAACGCCTGGGGTCGAGGTGCTGTATTTGTAAAGTCAGCAGGTAATGGTTACCGCTATTTCAATACAGGGCGATTCTTCGTATTGCCAAGTAACTTCTTTGCTGGTGGAGACAATCAAGGCTTACCGATGCACAACTCTGCTCAGTCTTATGATAACGCCAATTACTTCAATTTAGTCACTAGTGCACTACGAGCGGATGGTACGCGAGCGAGTTACTCATCGGTGGGGTCGAACGTGTGGGTTGCAGCACCAGCAGGTGAATATGGGCAAGATTTCCCTGCTATGGTCACCACTGATTTAATGGGTTGTGAAGAAGGGCAAAATACCAGTGATGGCCTTGGCATTAATGGGTTACACGGCGGAACGGAGCTCGATCCGAACTGCAACTATACCAGTACGATGAATGGAACCTCATCGGCTGCGCCGAACACATCGGGTGCCATCGCGGCAATCATGTCAACCAACCACGCACTTTCTGCTCGTGATGTACGTGCTTTACTAGCGGAGACAGCAAAAGTAACGGATAAAGCGCATCCAGGCGTACAGCTTGAATTTACTAACCATAATGGTGAACAGGTTAGCTACGAGGCAATTGCCCCTTGGCAGAAAAACGCAGCAGGCGTAGATTTCCATACTTTTTATGGCTTCGGCGCTGTAGATTTAGATGAAGCGATGCAACGTGCTCGCATGACGAATCGTGTTTTGCCAACTCAAGTCATTACGCCATGGGTTAATAACGCTACAGAAGTAAGTGTACCCGATGCAAGTCTAGTTGGTGGTTCTTCAAGTATCGCCATTGCCGATGAGCTGACAGTAGAATCCGTTCAAGTGACATTGACACTGGACCACGCTCGTCTGCCCGACTTAGCTATCGAGCTCATTTCGCCATCAGGGACTCGTTCCGTTTTGCAAACACCGCGCAATGGTCTTGTTGGTCAATCTCTTGATTCATCGATTACTGGCTACAAAGATCAATTAATGTTGTCTAACCAATTTTATGGCGAAGATGCAAAAGGCGAATGGACGTTGCGAGCAATAGATACGAACGGCGATGAAGTCTATTCTTACATTGCATATTTCAACTCTTCCACCATCTATGACGTTCCAATGGCAAACAACGCTCAGCCCGGTGTTATTAAGAACTGGTCGATGCGCATATTTGGACACTAAGGAGTCAATAACATGAAATACAAATCATTTTCTATGCTGGCTCTCGTTATCATGACGTCGAGTGTATACGCTGAGCAACAGCTCTCTCAACAGCCTGCACCAGAACTGTTTGTGCCATCAGAAGCGGTTGAGATTAATGGCCAAGATTATCGAAAAGTGCAAACTGGCACTATTAGAACCCTATCTGAAGACGTAAAACTTCAAGCGGGTGATGAGGTGTTTAAGAATGCGTTTAGTAACGTATCCAAAGCCACTGGACTGGTTTATATCACCGTAAACAATCCTAACGAAGCGAAAGCAGTCGCCAAAGAGTTAAAATTAGAAGTTATCTTCGCAGAGGGGGAATCAGCGGTGTTAAAAGCATCTCAAGATCAAGATCTGCTAAGTATTAGCGACTACCTAAACGCAGACAGCCGGGTAAAAGCGTCTAAAATTGAACTAAACAGCGGTAAATACCGTGCACAATAATTCTCTAACAAGAGAAGTTGGCCTGTAAAACCATGCCTCAGCGATTGCTGAGGCATTTTTATGGGTAGGAACAGATAGGCTATTATTCTTTAATAACATTTCGCATAACCAGTATGATACCTAAACACCCTACTCGCCTGCGCCTGTCATTTCTTAAACAAAATAATTTCCGTTCTTAGCTCTTCTTCCGTGGTTTCCTTCGGGCTATTCAGATAGCGTTCGATTCCTAAAGGACTGGTTTTGACTTTCATATCACTCTGACGAACCAAGTTCATCGCTAAAGCCCATGCATTTCCCAAAAACTGATATTCACCTCGGTGTTCAACGACAAATGTTTCACTCTCAGGAATGGTACCGGTAACCGCCCCTTGAGGCGCTGGTACTGAGTTATGAAGAGGAAAGCAAGTGATAAACTCGAATGTACCTTTCTGCATATCCATCGACTGGTAATAACGTAAGCGCCCCATGAACACACGGGCGCTTTTTTATGTGTGGGAGAAGTTCCAGGGAAGAAGTGAGTCGATATCAGG
>NZ_JAWOWF010000057.1:0-30866 GCF_033340295.1 Vibrio sp. 1401 | reverse complement strand
ATCGCACCAATCGCAATGGACGAAGGTCTACGTTTCGCGATCCGTGAAGGTGGCCGTACAGTAGGTGCTGGTGTTGTTGCTAAGATCTTCGACTAATTCATAGCGAATTAGCGATGCTTTCGGAAAATCTTGAATTAGATTTGACGAACCAGTAGCAAAAAGGGCATCATTTGATGCCCTTTTTCTGCACTCAACATTATTTTTGCTGTTTTCTTGTTCAGAAGTGGGTTGGGCGCAGAGCAAGATTAAGCAAAGAGGCTTAATCTTAAGAAGAGTACGCTGATTTTTTCAGCGATATGGAGTTTGCCCTGCAACAGCGGGGTTGTTGTCGTCTATATTAAGACTTGTAACAGGTTGGTTTTATGAAAGCAAATAATGCTGAAACTCCTGATAGCTCAAACGCAGCAGATACGTTTAAGTGGGTAGCCGCTTTCGTATTGGCAGCTGCCGCTGTTGTGGGTAATTACCTGTATGGTGAAATGTCTGTAGTGGTTCGTGCTGCAGGCGTTGTTGTTCTTATTGCAGCTGCCTTAGGCGTTGCAGCAACAACGACTAAAGGTAAAGCAGCGATCAGTTTTGCAAAAGAATCTCGTATGGAAGTACGTAAAGTTGTTTGGCCTACTCGCCAAGAAACCATGCAAACAACACTGATCGTTTTAGCTGTAAGTATTGTAATGGCTCTAGTGCTATGGGGTATTGACGGAATTATGGTTCGTCTAGTAGCTCTAGCAACTGGGGTATAGAGGGTTTTTATTCATGAGTGAAGCTCCAAAAAAACGCTGGTATGTGGTTCAAGCCTTCTCTGGATTTGAAGGTCGTGTAGCTCAATCTCTGCGCGAGCATATCAAAATGCACGGCATGGAAGAGCTATTCGGTGAAGTACTGGTTCCTACTGAAGAAGTAGTGGAAATGCGCGCGGGTCAGCGTCGCAAATCTGAGCGTAAGTTCTTCCCAGGTTACGTCCTTGTTCAGATGATTATGAACGATGAATCATGGCACCTAGTACGCAGTGTGCCGCGTGTCATGGGCTTCATTGGTGGTACCTCAGACCGTCCGGCACCTATCACGGATAAAGAGGCTGACGCGATTCTTAATCGTCTTGAGAAAGCGAGTGAAGCGCCTCGTCCGCGTACAATGTACGAAGCGGGTGAAGTGGTACGTGTTAACGAAGGTCCATTTGCTGACTTCAACGGTACTGTTGAAGAAGTGGATTACGAGAAGAGCCGCCTGAAAGTGTCTGTATCGATCTTTGGTCGTGCGACACCAGTTGAGCTTGAATTTGGTCAGGTTGAAAAGCTGGACTAAGACTCTTCGTTAAAGAGTATAAAAAATCACCTTTTTAGGGTTGTATAAGGCGCGGATTATGACTATAATTTCGCGCCTTTTTACTTCAAGTGAAGTAAAAAGTTTCTTACACAAACGGGGAGCTGATCCGCGATTAGCGTTTGTACCCAAACTTAGGAATTATCATGGCTAAGAAAGTTGAAGCTTACATCAAGCTACAAGTTGCTGCTGGTATGGCTAACCCTAGTCCACCAGTAGGTCCTGCACTAGGTCAACACGGTGTGAACATCATGGAATTCTGTAAAGCGTTCAACGCAAAAACAGAATCTATTGAGAAAGGTCTACCAACTCCAGTAGTTATCACAGTATACAGCGACCGTTCTTTCACGTTCGTAACTAAGACTCCACCTGCTGCTGTTCTTCTTAAGAAAGCTGCTGGCGTTAAGTCTGGTTCAGGTCGTCCAAACACTGAAAAAGTTGGTACTGTAACTGACGCTCAAATCCAAGAAATCGCAGAAACTAAAGCTGCTGATATGACTGGTGCTGACATCGAAGCGATGAAGCGTTCTATCGCTGGTACTGCTCGTTCAATGGGCCTAGTGGTAGAGGGTTAATAAGATGGCAAAACTAACTAAGCGCATGCGCGTAATCCGCGAAAAAGTTGACGTAACTAAAGAATACGAAATCAACGAAGCTGTTGCTCTTCTTCAAGAACTAGCGACTGCTAAATTCGTTGAGTCTGTAGACGTTGCTGTTAACCTAGGCATTGATGCTCGTAAATCTGACCAGAACGTACGTGGTGCAACTGTACTACCTCACGGTACTGGCCGCGAAATCCGCGTTGCAGTGTTCACTCAAGGTGCTAACGCTGAAGCAGCTACAGAAGCTGGCGCAGACATCGTAGGTATGGAAGATCTTGCTGAGCAAGTTAAGAAAGGCGAAATGAACTTTGACGTAGTTGTTGCTTCTCCAGATGCAATGCGCGTTGTAGGTCAACTAGGTACTATCCTAGGTCCTCGCGGTCTTATGCCAAACCCTAAAGTTGGTACTGTAACTCCTAACGTTGCTGAAGCAGTTAAAAACGCTAAAGCTGGTCAGGTTCGTTACCGTAACGACAAAAACGGCATCATCCACACTACTATCGGTAAAGCAAACTTCTCTGCTGAGCAGATCAAAGAGAACCTAGAAGCACTTCTAGTTGCTCTGAAGAAAGCTAAGCCATCTTCAGCGAAAGGTACTTTCCTGAAGAAAGTAAGCATCTCTACTACTATGGGTGCTGGTGTTGCTGTTGATCAGGCTAGCCTGAACACTCAAGCATAATTTATTTGCTTAGGCGCAAAATTAGTGTATAATTTTGCGCCTAATATTTGTGGTTGGGGCTGAACTTTGGTTCTTTGAACTGTCTCCTAGTTCGAAATGAATTAAGACCCAGTCTCCGTCCAAGACCGTAGGTGTTTGTGTAAAAGCAAACTTAATTATCCTACGTAGATGGTGCCCGAACTGACAGAAAGCTCTATGTAATATAGTTAACTTTCTTCTGGGGAAGCACCTCAATAGCTCTCACTGTCGTGATGATAGTGAGTGGTGTAACGACAACCAGGAGTAAATCCAAGATGGCTTTAAACCTTCAAGACAAAAAAGCAATTGTTGCTGAAGTCAACGAAGCTGCCAGTGGTGCACTTTCTGCAGTTGTAGCTGATTCTCGTGGCGTTCAAGTTGGCGCGATGACTTCTCTACGTAAACAAGCTCGTGAAGCTGGCGTTTACATGAGAGTTGTTCGTAACACTCTTGCTCGTCGTGCGGTTGAAGGTACTGAGTACGAGTGTCTAACTGACACTTTCACTGGTCCTACCCTAATCGCATTCTCTAATGAGCACCCAGGTGCTGCAGCGCGTCTTTTCAAAGACTTCGCTAAAGAGAACAAAGATTTCGAGATCAAAGCTGCTGCATTTGAAGGCGCTTTAACTGACGCTGAAGTACTAGCAACACTACCAACTTACGACGAAGCAATTGCACGCCTAATGATGTGCATGAAAGAAGCTTCGGCTGGCAAGCTGGCGCGTACTATCGCAGCTATCCGCGATCAAAAACAAGAAGCAGCGGCATAAGCCTTGCTTTTTACTGGTTGCTTAATAAACTTATTGTTGACTTAAAAGAGAATTGTTATGTCTATTACTAACGAGCAAATCCTAGACGCAGTTGCAGAAATGTCTGTAATGCAAGTTGTTGAACTAATCGAAGCAATGGAAGAGAAATTCGGTGTTTCTGCTGCTGCTGCTGTTGTAGCTGGCGGCGCTGCTGCAGGCGAAGCTGCTGCTGAGCAAACTGAATTCGACGTAATCCTAGAAGCTGCTGGCGGTAACAAAGTTGCTGTAATCAAAGCAGTACGTGGCGCAACTGGCCTAGGTCTTAAAGAAGCTAAAGCTCTAGTAGACGGCGCTCCAGCACCTCTTAAAGAAGGTGTTGAGAAAGCAGAAGCTGAAGCTCTTAAAGCTCAGCTAGAAGAAGCTGGTGCAACTGTTGCTGTTAAGTAATTATTGCATAGTTTCTTAGCCTAACGGCTAATTGGCTGGTGGTTTTTTAACCACCGGCCTTTTTGCGCTGTAGGGTATAGGCGAATTTTCCCGCTGTTTAAGCGCCTGATATCCATGCAAAAAACATTTCATTCTTACGAAATGAAATGTCACTACAGTAAACAGCTATATTAGTCACTGTCCCTTACCCCCCTTAAGTAACTAGGAGCGGGCGGACAGTTTGGGTCACTTATCAGCGAGCTGAGGAACCCCATGGTTTACTCTTATACCGAGAAAAAGCGCATCCGTAAGGACTTTGGTACTCGTCCACAAGTTTTGGACATTCCATACCTGCTATCGATCCAGCTCGATTCGTTCGACAAATTTATCGAACAGGATCCTGAAGGTCAATACGGTCTTGAAGCCGCTTTCCGTTCTGTATTCCCGATTCAGAGCTACAACGGCAATTCTGAGCTGCAATACGTTAGCTACCGTCTTGGTGAGCCAGTTTTTGACGTTAAAGAATGTCAAATCCGCGGTGTAACTTACTCAAAGCCACTACGTGTAAAACTACGCCTAGTTATCTTTGATAAAGACGCGCCAGCAGGTACTGTAAAAGACATTAAAGAACAAGAAGTCTACATGGGTGAAATTCCACTCATGACAGACAATGGTACCTTCGTAATCAACGGTACCGAGAGGGTTATCGTATCCCAGCTGCACCGAAGCCCAGGCGTGTTCTTCGACAGCGATAAGGGTAAGACCCACTCTTCAGGTAAAGTTTTATACAACGCACGTGTTATTCCTTACCGTGGTTCATGGCTTGATTTCGAGTTTGATCCTAAGGATAACTTGTACGTTCGTATCGACCGCCGTCGTAAGCTACCAGCATCGATCATCCTTCGAGCACTAGGTAAGTCGACAGAAGAAATCCTAGATATCTTCTTCGAGAAAGTGAACTTCGAAGTGAAAGACCAAACTCTATTGATGGAGTTGGTTCCTGATCGTCTACGTGGTGAAACTGCGTCATTCGACATCGAAGCAAATGGTAAAGTTTACGTTGAGCAGGGTCGTCGCGTAACAGCTCGTCATATCCGCCAACTAGAAAAAGATGGCGTTGATCACATCGAAGTACCAGTTGAGTACATCGTTGGTAAAGTTGCATCTAAAGATTACATCAATGAAGCAACTGGCGAGATCATTGTTAACGCTAACCAGGAAATCAGCCTGGAAGCACTAGCGAACCTATCTCAGGCTGGCCACAAAGCGCTAGAAGTTCTATTCACGAACGATCTAGACCACGGTCCATTCATGTCAGAAACACTACGTATCGACAGCACGGTTGATCGTATTTCTGCATTGGTAGAAATCTACCGCATGATGCGCCCTGGTGAGCCGCCAACAAAAGAAGCTGCAGAAGCTCTATTCGAAAGCCTATTCTTCTCTGAAGAGCGTTACGATCTATCGACTGTTGGTCGTATGAAGTTCAACAGCTCTATCGGCCGTGAAGATGCTCAAGAGCAAGGCACACTTGATGAAACTGATATCATCGAAGTGATGAAGAAGCTGATCGCGATCCGTAACGGTAAGGGCGAAGTGGACGATATCGACCACCTAGGCAACCGTCGTATCCGTTCTGTAGGCGAAATGGCTGAGAACCAGTTCCGTGTAGGTCTAGTACGTGTTGAGCGTGCAGTTAAAGAGCGTCTAAGCCTAGGCGATCTTGACGCAATCATGCCTCAAGACTTGATCAACGCGAAGCCAATTTCTGCGGCAGTTAAAGAATTCTTTGGCTCTTCACAGCTTTCACAGTTCATGGACCAAAACAACCCGCTATCAGAAGTAACGCACAAGCGTCGTATTTCTGCGTTGGGTCCTGGCGGTCTAACTCGTGAACGTGCTGGCTTCGAAGTACGTGACGTACACGTAACTCACTACGGTCGTCTATGTCCTATCGAAACGCCTGAAGGTCCAAACATCGGTCTGATCAACTCTCTATCTGCGTTTGCGCGTTGTAACGAGTACGGTTTCCTAGAGACACCATACCGTCGCGTTGTAGATGGCGTAGTAACAGACGAAGTAGATTACCTATCTGCAATCGAAGAAGGCCAATTCGTTATCGCACAGGCGAACGCTAAGCTAAACGAAGATGGTACTTTTGCAGATGAGCTGATCACAGCTCGTCAGAAAGGTGAATCTGGTCTACACCCTCGTGAGCACGCTCAGTACATGGACGTTGCGACAAACCAGGTTGTATCTATCGCTGCATCGCTTATCCCGTTCCTAGAACACGATGATGCGAACCGTGCATTGATGGGTGCGAACATGCAACGTCAGGCAGTTCCAACACTGAAAGCTGACAAACCGCTTGTTGGTACTGGTATTGAACGTAACGTAGCCGTTGACTCAGGTGTAACTGCAGTTGCTAAACGTGGTGGTGTAATCCAGTCAGTAGATGCTTCTCGTATCGTTGTTAAAGTTAACGAAGAAGAGCTAGTACCAGGTGAAGCTGGTATCGACATCTACAACCTGACTAAATACACACGTTCTAACCAGAACACATGTATTAACCAGCGCCCATGTGTGATGCCAGGTGAGCCTGTATCACGCGGTGACGTTCTTGCTGATGGTCCTTCAACAGACCTTGGTGAACTAGCGCTTGGTCAAAACATGCGTATCGCGTTCATGCCTTGGAACGGTTACAACTTCGAAGACTCGATCTTAGTATCTGAGCGCGTAGTTCAAGAAGACCGTTTCACGACTATCCACATCCAAGAACTGACTTGTGTGGCGCGTGATACTAAGCTTGGTTCTGAAGAGATCACAGCGGATATTCCAAACGTAGGTGAGTCTGCTCTGTCTAAACTAGACGAGTCAGGTATCGTTTACATCGGTGCTGAAGTTAAGGGTGGCGACATCCTAGTTGGTAAAGTTACACCTAAAGGTGAAACTCAGCTAACGCCTGAAGAGAAGCTACTACGTGCAATCTTCGGTGAAAAAGCATCTGACGTTAAAGATACTTCACTACGTGTACCTAACTCTGTATCAGGTACGATCATCGACGTTCAAGTCTTTACTCGCGATGGCGTAGAGAAAGACAAGCGTGCGCTTGAAATCGAACAGATGCAGCTTAAAGAAGCGAAGAAAGACCTAACTGAAGAATTCCAGATTCTTGAGGGCGGCCTTCTAAACCGTGTTAAAGCTGTATTGATTGAAGGCGGTTACTCTGAAGCGAAACTAGACACAACTGATCGTAAGAAGTGGCTAGAACTAACGCTAGAAGATGACGCACTACAAACTCAGCTTGAGCAACTTGCTGAGCAGTGGGATGAGCTAAAAGCCGACTTCGATAAGAAGTTCGAAACTAAGCGTCGTAAGATCACTCAAGGTGATGATTTAGCACCTGGTGTACTGAAGATCGTTAAGGTTTACCTAGCGGTTAAACGTCGCATTCAGCCTGGTGATAAGATGGCGGGTCGTCACGGTAACAAGGGTGTAATCTCTAAGATCAACCCTGTTGAAGACATGCCATACGATGAGAAAGGTCAGCCTGTAGACATCGTACTTAACCCACTGGGTGTACCTTCGCGTATGAACATCGGTCAGATCCTAGAAGTACACTTAGGTCTGGCAGCGAAAGGTATCGGTGACAAGATCAACCAGATGGTTAAAGAGCAGCAAGAACTAGCGAAATTCCGCGAGTTCCTACAAAAAGTTTACGATCTAGGCGACACTCGCCAGAAAGTAGACATTGCTTCTCTATCTGATGATGAAGTACGTACTCTGATCAAGAACTTGCGTGGCGGTCTACCAATCGCGACTCCTGTATTTGATGGCGCTCCAGAAGAGTCAATCAAAGCACTTCTTGAGCTAGCAGATCTACCAACATCAGGTCAGTTAACACTGTTTGATGGTCGCACAGGTGATGCGTTTGAGCGTCCTGTAACTGTTGGTTACATGTACATGCTGAAACTGAACCACCTTGTTGATGACAAGATGCACGCTCGTTCAACTGGTTCGTACAGCCTAGTAACTCAGCAGCCACTAGGTGGTAAAGCTCAGTTCGGTGGTCAGCGTTTCGGTGAGATGGAAGTATGGGCACTAGAAGCATACGGTGCTGCTTACACGCTACAAGAAATGCTAACGGTTAAGTCGGATGACGTTAACGGCCGTACTAAGATGTACAAGAACATCGTAGACGGTAACCACAGCATGGAACCTGGCATGCCAGAATCGTTCAACGTACTGTTGAAAGAGATCCGCTCGCTAGGTATCAACATCGAGCTAGAAGACGAAGAGTAATCCTTTTCTCTCTTGATGAAAGTCGAGAGAATCAAAGCGATTATTTGGAAGAAGGTGCTCACTTTAGCGAGTGAGCTCCTTTTAACTCCTTACAGGAGCTGATTGTGAAAGACTTATTAAACTTTCTAAAAGCACAGCATAAGACCGAAGAATTTGATGCAATCAAAATCGGTCTATCTTCACCAGACATGATCCGTTCATGGTCTTTCGGTGAAGTTAAAAAACCTGAAACGATCAACTATCGTACGTTCAAACCTGAACGCGATGGTCTGTTCTGTGCGCGTATCTTTGGTCCAGTTAAAGACTACGAATGTCTTTGTGGTAAGTACAAGCGCCTGAAGCACCGTGGTGTTATCTGTGAGAAGTGTGGTGTAGAAGTTACACAAACTAAAGTTCGTCGTGACCGTATGGGCCACATTGAACTGGCTTCACCAGTAGCTCACATCTGGTTCCTAAAATCGCTACCGTCTCGTATCGGTCTACTAATGGATATCCCTCTACGTGATATCGAACGCGTTCTGTACTTCGAAATGTACGTAGTAACAGAGCCTGGTATGACTGATCTAGAAAAAGGTCAGATGCTTACTGAAGAAGAGTATCTAGATCGTCTAGAAGAGTGGGGCGACGAATTCACTGCTAAGATGGGTGCGGAAGCTATCAAGGACCTACTAGGTTCTATGGATATGCACGCTGAAGCAGAACAAATGCGTGAAGAGTTAGAGACAACAAACTCTGAAACTAAGCGTAAGAAAGTAACTAAGCGTCTTAAGCTGGTAGAAGCGTTCATCGCATCGGGTAACAACCCTGAGTGGATGATCCTAACTGTACTTCCAGTACTTCCGCCAGATCTACGTCCTCTAGTACCTCTAGATGGCGGTCGCTTTGCGACTTCTGATCTTAACGATCTATACCGTCGTGTGATCAACCGTAACAACCGTTTGAAGCGTCTTCTAGAGCTAGCTGCTCCGGACATCATCGTACGTAACGAAAAACGTATGCTGCAAGAGTCTGTTGATGCGCTACTAGATAACGGTCGTCGTGGTCGTGCGATCACAGGTTCTAACAAGCGTCCTCTGAAATCTCTTGCTGATATGATCAAGGGTAAACAAGGTCGTTTCCGTCAGAACCTTCTAGGTAAACGTGTAGACTACTCTGGCCGTTCTGTAATCACAGTAGGTCCATACCTTCGTCTACACCAGTGTGGTCTTCCTAAGAAGATGGCACTTGAGCTATTCAAACCATTCATCTACAGCAAGCTAGAGACTCGTGGTCTTGCGACTACAATCAAAGCTGCTAAGAAAATGGTAGAGCGTGAAGAAGCGGTCGTTTGGGATATCCTAGACGAAGTAATCCGTGAACACCCAGTACTATTGAACCGTGCACCGACACTTCACCGTCTAGGTATCCAGGCGTTCGAACCAGTACTGATCGAAGGTAAAGCGATTCAGCTACACCCACTTGTTTGTGCGGCGTACAACGCGGACTTCGATGGTGACCAAATGGCGGTTCACGTACCTCTAACTCTAGAGGCACAGCTTGAAGCTCGTACTCTGATGATGTCGACAAACAACATTCTGTCGCCAGCGTCAGGTGATCCGATCATCGTACCTTCTCAGGACGTTGTATTGGGTCTGTACTACATGACTCGTGAAAAGATCAACGTGAAAGGTGAAGGCATGTACCTTTCTGGCCCAGAAGAGGCTGAGAAAGCATACCGCACTAAACAAGCTGAGCTTCACGCACGCGTTAAAGTACGTATTACAGAAACTGTTGTAGACGAAGATGGCAACAGCACTACAGAAACCAAGATGGTAGACACCACTGTTGGTCGTGCAATGCTATGGCAAATCGTGCCAGCTGGTCTACCGTACAGCATCGTTAACCAAAAGCTAGGTAAGAAGCAAATCTCTAACCTACTTAACGAGGCGTACCGTAAACTAGGTCTGAAAGACACAGTAATCTTCGCTGACCAAATCATGTACACAGGTTTCGCATACGCGGCACTTTCTGGTGTATCTGTTGGTATCGACGATATGGTTGTACCTGCAGCTAAGTACACTGAAATCGCAGAAGCGGAAGAAGAAGTACGTGAAATCCAGGAACAGTACCAATCGGGTCTTGTTACTGCGGGCGAACGCTACAACAAAGTTATCGATATCTGGGCATCGACCAACGACCGTGTTGCGAAAGCAATGATGGAAAACCTTTCATCTGAAACGGTAGTTAACCGTGACGGTGAAGAGGAACAGCAAGAGTCATTCAACAGCATCTATATGATGGCGGACTCGGGCGCTCGTGGTTCTGCAGCACAGATTCGTCAGCTTGCGGGTATGCGTGGTCTGATGGCGCGTCCAGATGGTTCAATCATCGAAACGCCGATCACAGCGAACTTTAAAGAAGGTCTAAACGTACTTCAGTACTTTATCTCAACGCACGGTGCTCGTAAGGGTCTTGCGGATACGGCACTGAAAACAGCGAACTCGGGTTACCTAACTCGTCGTCTAGTAGACGTTGCTCAAGACGTTGTTGTAACTGAACATGACTGTGGCACTCACGAAGGTGTCGACATGATGCCTCACATCGAGGGTGGTGATGTTAAAGTTGCACTTTCTGAGCTTGCTCTTGGTCGTGTTGTTGCTGAAGACGTACTAAAACCTGGCACTGAAGACGTTCTTATTCCACGTAACACCCTGATCGATGAGAAGTGGTGTCAAATCATGGAAGAGAACTCAGTAGACAGCATGAAAGTGCGCTCTGTAGTAACGTGTGATTCTGACTTCGGTTGTTGTGCACAATGTTACGGTCGTGACCTAGCACGTGGTCACCTAGTGAACCAAGGTGAAGCAGTGGGTGTTATTGCTGCTCAGTCTATCGGTGAGCCAGGTACACAGCTAACGATGCGTACGTTCCACATCGGTGGTGCGGCATCGACAGCAGCGGCAGAGAACAGTGTTCAAGTTAAGAACAACGGTTCTATCAAGCTACACAACGCTAAATCTGTATTGGCTGATGACGGTAAGATCGTTATCACTTCTCGTGCGACAGAGTTAACTATCGTTGATGAGTTTGGTCGTACTAAAGAGAAACACAAACTGCCTTACGGTACGCTACTAAGCAAAGGCGATGGTGATACAGTTCAAGCTGGCGAAACAGTTGCAAACTGGGAAGCGCACACACTACCTATCATTACCGAGGTAGCAGGTCGCATCCAGTTCGTAGATATGATCGACGGCGTAACAGTATCTCGTCAAACTGATGACCTAACTGGTCTATCTTCAAGCGAAGTAACTGACCCAGCAGCTCGCCCTTCAGCAGGTAAAGATATGCGTCCAGCTATCAAACTTGTTGACGAGCAAGGTAACGATGTAATGATCCCTGGTACTGATATGCCAGCTCACTACTTCCTACCTGGTAAAGCGATTGTGAACATCGAAGATGGCGCAGCAGTAGGTGTTGGTGCGACACTAGCACGTATTCCTCAGAAGTCTGGCGGTAACAAAGATATCACCGGTGGTCTTCCACGAGTTGCTGACCTATTTGAAGCACGTAAGCCGAAAGAGCCTGCAATCCTTGCTGAGCACACAGGTACTGTGAGCTTTGGTAAAGAGACGAAAGGTAAACGTCGCCTAGTGATCACACGTGAAAGCGGTGAAGCTTACGAAGAGATGATTCCTAAGCATCGTCAGTTGAACGTATTCGAAGGTGAAAAAGTTGAACGTGGTGATGTGATCGCAGATGGTCCAGAGTCTCCACATGACATCCTACGTCTACGTGGCGTACACGCGGTAACGCAGTACATTGCTAACGAAGTACAGGAAGTTTACCGTCTACAAGGCGTTAAGATTAACGATAAGCACATTGAAACTATCGTTCGTCAGATGCTACGTAAGTGTACTATTACCCACTCTGGTGACTCTGAGTTCCTACCTGGTGAACAGATTGAGTACTCACAAGTTAAGATTGCTAACCGTAACCTAGAAGCTGAAGGCAAAGAGCCTGCACGTTTCGAACGTGAACTACTAGGTATTACTAAAGCATCTCTAGCGACTGAGTCGTTCATCTCTGCGGCATCGTTCCAGGAGACAACTCGCGTACTAACAGAAGCTGCGGTTTCTGGTAAGCGTGATGACCTACGTGGTCTGAAAGAGAACGTAATTGTTGGTCGTCTGATCCCAGCTGGTACTGGTTTCGCATACCACCAAGAGCGTCAAGCTAAACGTTCTGAAGCGCAAGATGGTCCTTCTGCTGAGCAAGCAACGGATAACCTAGCGGCACTTCTAAACGCTGGTTTCTCTTCTGAAGAGTAAGTCATATAACGAGTAATCGTTAAAAGCTTAAGAAAAAGGCACCTTCGGGTGCCTTTTTAGTTTTTTATACTGCTTTGTTCTTCCGGTGGGATTTTCGATAAAGCTAGAAACAAAAAAGACCGACGATGATCGTCAGTCTTTTCTCTCACTCTATTTCTGAATGTTTGCAAATACTAAGCTCCAGGTGGCATAGACAGGCTTTCTGCGATTTGCTGTATCAGATAGTCCTCGACTTCAAAGCGAGTCTCAAGAATTTCCCCAATGAGACACATATCAGAATCGAAATCATTTAATTCATCATCTTCAGTCACTTCTGAGTACTTATCGTTAAAGTTCAATAATGGTTCAGTCGTTAGAACAATTTGACCATAGGTTTGATTGATCTCATTAGTCACGACAAAGCCGGTTGCTTTCCAACGGTCCATAACCATGTCATAAATTTTAAAGTGGCCTTCGGAGATGTAATCAACGAGGTGCTGACAGAAATCCTGCAGTTCGGAAGGAGATGGGAGTTCAATAACATTGGTTTTCGAACAAGGTTGCAGCGCTGCAAGCTTACAATATTCAACAATCAGGGATTGTCGTGTCTCTAACCAGTGATCAATGACATCACTTGAGCCACCCCACTGGTCTTGTGTTTGTTTGAATTTTCTTAGCATGACCATGCCCTCATGATCTGATCGCCCATCGGCGAACGTATCCTTTGCAAAGCAAAGTTAGTAAAGTTATTACAAACTCTTGTCCTTACTAGAATTTAGAGTGCACATTTACTTAACGATAAATTCTAGTATGAAATTAGATTGCCAGTAAAATGAACGAACTTCAAGCAAAGGGATGGTGTAATGTTAAGAAAAGGTGATGTTAACCGCGCGATAAATGCATACTGGTGTGTTGTTGCAGGAAGTGAAATTTGGCTGGTGGATGGTGCTGTGCCCTTCGGGTCTGCAGAGCAGTTATCACTGCCAGTAACGAGTGCAAGACCCATTGGTGAGTATTCTGGTTCGCCCGTCATGTGGCTTAACTTGGCCGATTTAGAGCATGATCTACCTTTAGTATCCCTGCGTGACTGCCTGCATTTTCCTGAGCCATTATTTATGTTGTTAAGTAAAGCTGTGCAATATGGGCACATGACGCAAAGTTTGCGCTTTTGTCCACAGTGCGGAGGAAGAAACTTTCTTAATAATAACCAGTTAGCCATGCAGTGTGGTGAATGTCGCACCCTTCATTATCCTAGAATATTTCCGTGTATTATCGTTGCTGTACGTAAAGAAAATCAGATTTTATTAGCCCAACATCCAAGGCATCGAAATGGTATGTATACGGTTATTGCTGGCTTCTTAGAAGTCGGTGAGACATTAGAAGAGTGTGTGGCTCGAGAAATTCATGAAGAAACGGGAATTCTCGTTAAAAATATTCGTTACTTTGGCAGCCAGCCTTGGGCTTTCCCATCCAGTATGATGATGGGGTTTTTAGCTGACTATGAATCGGGAGAGTTAAGTCCAGACTACACTGAGCTGTCTGATGCACGATGGTTTGGTATCGACGAGATGCCGCCTGTTGCGCCTAAAGGAACGATTGCAAGAGCACTTATCGAGCAGACGCTGAAAGATATAGACACTAATTATCTGATAAATAGATAAAAAAAACCCTCCGAGAGGGAGGGGGTAAGTAAGATGTCGTTATGAGATGCTGAGTACTAAGTACTCAGTTTATAATTGTAGTTTTCGCTAGCGAACAAATTTTTAACACTGATACCGATTGGGTGCAAATTAAGCATTGATTTAAAAGTTAATAACTTGATCCAGGTTGCAAAGCACACAGCTATTGGACTTAAATCAGTGATAGAATACCCCCTTTCACAGAAAGCCTAACAGTTGGAATTACGGAATGACTGAATTAAAAAATGATCGTTATCTGCGTGCGCTTTTAAAAGAGCCGGTAGATTACACGCCAGTATGGATGATGCGCCAGGCAGGTCGTTACCTACCAGAATACAAAGCGACTCGTGCAGAAGCGGGTGATTTCATGTCTTTGTGTCGAAATGCAGAATTAGCATCCGAAGTGACACTTCAACCATTACGCCGTTTTCCTCTTGATGCCGCGATCTTATTCTCGGACATCTTAACGATTCCAGATGCAATGGGGCTTGGTTTGCGTTTTGCTGCGGGTGAAGGACCTGTTTTTGATAACCCAATTACATGCAAAGCCGACGTGGAAAAAATTGGTTTGCCAGATCCTGAAGGTGAACTGCAATACGTAATGAACGCAGTACGCCAGATCCGTAAAGACCTGAAGGGTGAAGTGCCGCTGATTGGTTTTTCTGGTAGTCCTTGGACTCTTGCGACGTATATGATCGAAGGTGGTAGCTCTAAAGCGTTTACCAAGATCAAGAAGATGATGTACGCGGAACCACAAACTCTGCACCTACTTCTAGATAAGCTGGCAGACAGCGTTATCGAGTACTTAAACGCGCAAATTAAAGCGGGTGCGCAATCGGTAATGGTATTTGACACATGGGGTGGCGTACTAACGCCTCGTGATTACAATCTGTTCTCACTGCAATACATGCACAAGATTGTAGATGGTCTGATTCGTGAAAACGACGGTCGTCGCGTGCCAGTCACACTGTTTACTAAGAATGGCGGCATGTGGCTTGAGCAAATCGCAGCAACGGGCTGTGATGCGGTTGGTCTAGACTGGACAATCAACATTGCAGACGCGAAAGCACGTATCGGTGATAAAGTGGCGCTGCAAGGTAACATGGACCCATCAATGCTTTACGCTTCACCAGAGCGTATCCGTGAAGAAGTCGCGGGTATTCTAGAAGGTTTTGGTGATGCAGGTACTGGTCATGTGTTCAACCTAGGTCACGGTATCCATTTGGATGTGCCGCCAGAAAACGCGGGCGTATTTGTGGAAGCGGTACACGAGCTATCTAAGCCATACCACAAGTAAGTTAGATCTTTTGAAATCAAATACCGGCATTCAGTGCCGGTATTTTTTTGCCTAAAATTCATTTTTTCTATCTGAGACTCAAGGATGTACAGCTCTAGTAGTATTTGGCCTACCATGATCTAATTACTACTCTAGCTGTACATTAGACATTAAAATTTAATATAAACAAATACTTATAATTTCTGGTTTTATGTTCTAATTTTCTTGTACAGATAAACAAGCAATTAGATCATGGGTAACCTAAAGCATCGAGTGAACGCGTTTTTTAAGGTATGGTACGACGTCAGATTCAAACCAAGGATTCTTCTTTAACCACAATGTATTGCGTGGAGATGGGTGAGGGAGCGGGATAAAGTCCGGTTCCCAATCTTGCCATTGCTGAACAGTTTGCGTGAGCGTCTTTGGTTTGTTGGTGAGATAGTACTGCTGCGAGTACTGACCAATTAGTAGAGTGAGCTCTATATTGGGCAGTTGCTCAAGAATCTTTTTATGCCAAGTGGGCGCACATTCTTTACGAGGCGGTAAATCACCAGAGTTCCCTTTGCCTGGATAACAGAATCCCATTGGGACAATGGCAATTTTATTTGGGTCGTAGAAAACGTCTTTGTCGATATCGAGCCATTGGCGTAATCGATCACCACTTGGGTCATTCCAAGGTATCGAGGTTTTGTGTACACGTGTGCCAGGGGCCTGACCGATGATTAGGATGCGTGCCCCTTTTGCGGCTTGTACGACAGGGTTTGCACCCAAAGGTAAATTATCCGCGCAGATCTGGCAGGCCCTCACTTGCTGCAATAGCTCGTCTAACGACATTCTTAGTAACCCTTTTCGAAATCCACTTGATAATTTAATGAAAACCCATCGCGCCAGCGTAGATAGTTGTCAGCAAAAATCTCGATGACTTGCTCGGGAAAACTCAGCGCAGCAATGTGTGGAGTGATGGTGACTTGCGGTAGTTTCCAAAATGGATGCTCTACCGACAACGGTTCTTGCTCAAACACATCTAAGAAGGCGTGTTCTACCCAACGGTTTTTCAGAGCGAAGAGCAACCCTGCCTCATCCAGTACGTCGCCACGACCTACGTTAAACAATAACGCCTGATTTAGTTGGCTGAGCGTTTGACGATTAAGTAACTGTCGCGTCTCAGGTGTACTTGGTAGAGTATTCACAACGATGTCGGCTTGCTCAAATGCCTTACTTAGTTCATTGATATGAAAGGTCTGATGAAACTCGCCGCCTGGAGTAGGGATACCTGTGCGGTTAATACCGATAGTTTTTATCCCCATTGCTTTAGCGGCGTTGCCCAGATAGCCCCCAATGCTACCGGTACCAAGAATTACCATGGTTTTACTTTTTAATGACGTGTACAGGTGAGGCTGCCATTGTTTGTTTTGTTGCTGCTGGTGGTATCGGGCAAAGTGGCGGTAATGGGCAATACTGTAACCCAAAACATATTCAGCAATCAGTGGACCAAAGATGCCTCGAACGTTAGTTAGAGTATAGTCCTGACGAAGGCTAGGGGATGTTAAGGCGTTGACACCAGCAAACGTGGATTGTACCCATTCAAGCTGTGAAAACTCGTCTAAGCTTTGTGATAGTAAGGGTGGATCCGCTAGTACGATCTGAGCGGCTTCTGGTTGGTCGGTGAGACAAAGATCGGGCAGATTTTTCTCTGCCAGTAACGTTTTGTAGGTGTCGCGATGCTCTGAGAGCAGGAAAATCTGATTTGAATGCGGCATTAACTTTTTTCCCTGTGATGAATCAAGTACACTTTCGCTGTTTTTTTCTTCAATGATTGAGTGACTATGCTTAAGAATCCTCTTCAGGTTCGTTTAGAAAAACTAGAACCTTGGCAACAAATTACCTTTATGGCGTGTCTGTGTGAACGCATGTATCCAAACTATGCGATGTTTTGTGAGAATACAGAATTTGCTGACCCACGTGCTTACCGAGCGATTCTTGATAGTGTATGGGAAATTTTGACAGTTAAGAACGCGAAAATTAACTTCGAACGTCAATTGGAGAAGTTAGAAGAGTTGTTCCCAAGTGCGGATGAGTTCGATTTTTACGGCGTTTACCCAGCGATGGACGCGTGTCAGGGTTTGTCTACGTTACTGCATGGTCTATTGGACCGCGACTACCTTTTCGATTCAATGCTTAAAGTGAGTCAACAGTCGGTACAAACCGTTGCTGATCTAGAGCAAGCACAAGGCGCAGAGCCAATCACTAACGACAACCAGAAAGAAAACGAAGCCGTATGTGAAGAGTGGGACGTCCAGTGGGCTATCTTCCGTCCGCTGCGTGAAGCGGTAGAACGTGACATCAGCTTGATTAAAGATTTGCGTGAAGAGCTACGTGAAGAAGGTGTGAGCAACATCGGTATTGCACTTTAATCGTTGAATAAATAGAAAAAGGCATCCTAACTGGATGCCTTTTTTGTTTGTGCGTTTAAGCTGTTATACCTAATGCTGATTACGATTCTTTCGAGTCGGATTTCGGTGGCTCTTGAGCTTCTGGCTCTTTATCCTGCTTCTCCGGCTCATTATCTTCTTCATCGTCATCGCGGCTTTCGATTACGCCGTGCATTTCTTTCCAGCTTTCCCAGCGTTGGTAAGCCAGCTCCTGCATGTCAGTGCTTTTATCTGCTTCGTCGATGATCTCCTCGCCTACGAGGTGTTCAAAAATATCTTCCAACGTTACCAAACCTAGCACGGTACCGTATTCATCAACAACAAGTGCCAGCTGTAAGCGATGAGTCATCATCTGGTCGAATACTTTAGGTAAAGTGGTATTGTTTAGCACCACTTGAATTGGGCGCATGATTGCTCCCAACTGTTTCTGTCCACAACCTGATTGTTGTAGTTTGAACAACTCAAGGCGATGCACAAAACCAATGATGTTATCTTTCTGTTCGCTGTAAACCAATGGGCGTGAGAAAGGCGTATCTTTGTGTTTTTCTAGGAACTCATTGATGGTCATTGTGGCATCGACACGGAATACTACTGGTCGTGGCGTCATAACCTGCGTTACGGGTACATCTTGGATGCCAAGCAAGTTGCTTAAGATTTTTGATTCACCCTCGGCAAATTCACCGCTTTCACGTGCCAGAATCGCCATTGCAGACAGCTCATCACGCATCTTTGGAGCTTCGTGGTTACGAGCAAGACGCTTGGTGATTTGCTCTGAGAACCAAACAAAGGGTGTAAGCGCCCATACCATCCAACGCAATGCGACCGCGGCAGCGGGTGCCAACTGGCGCCAGTAGGTCGCGCCAATCGTCTTCGGTACGATTTCTGAAAGCACTAAGATCGCCAATGTCAGCACTGCCGAAAAGATACCTAATGCTTCGCTACCAAATACAACCGCAGCTTGTGCACCAGCAGTGGCCGCGCCGATCGTGTGAGCGATGGTGTTTAAAGTCAGAATAGATGCCAGTGGTCGGTCGATATCTGATTTCAGCTTAGCCAATTGCCCAGCTGCGGGATGCCCCTGTTGATTGAGCTGCGCAATGTAGCTCGGACTGATACTCAGCAGTACCGCCTCCAGCACCGAACAGATAAACGAAATGCCGATTGCAATAGAGATATAAATGGATAACAGCAGCATAGTTGCCCTTGAATGTAGTTTGATAGTGGTTATTTGCAGCTATTATAACCGCAAAAGTGACTTATAAATTGGTCCAAATACCTTGGAAAGCAAGGGTTTTCAGGGGGTATGTGGTAACAAATTGTGAGTTATTACTCATATTATGGCTAAAAGTACGTCAGAAAATCGAAAGATCGCTTACAAACCTTTGCCAGATGGGGCATTTATGTTTTAGAGTGAGACGAATTCGATAACCTATGAGAAGGGAAACCTAATGAACAAGACCCAATTAATCGACTTTATCGCAGAGAAAGCAGACCTATCAAAAGCACAAGCAAAAGCTGCTCTTGAAGCGACTCTTGATGGTGTAACTGGCGCACTTAAAGAGGGTGACCAAGTTCAACTAATTGGTTTTGGTACATTCAAAGTAAACCACCGCGCTGCACGTACTGGTCGTAACCCTAAGACTGGTGACGAGATTCAAATCGCAGCAGCTAACGTACCAGCATTCGTAGCAGGTAAAGCGCTGAAAGAATCAGTAAACTAAGTTAGAATGCACCGAGGTATCCTGCCTCGGTGCAATTTCATGAAAAAACATCTACTCACTTCACTTCTCCTATCTAGCCTTACCCTTTTTGGCTGTTCATCGGTTGAAACTCCTAATTTAGAACAATTCACGCATTTTTCTGGTGGTAAAGTTGCGGGAGATGCTAGCAGCTTGTACTGGATGACAGAGAAACTCACTCGTGTGAGTACGGCGGCTGATTATGTGACAATGGGGGACAATGGTTGGTTCAAGAGTGATTATCGCTGGGATGAAGGTGAGTTGCGAGAGTTGATTCGAAAAGGCGAGCAAGTTGATACCAAACAAGAGTTGGTGCCTTTTCAAATCCACATCCGTTTCAATAAAGATGGCGAAGCGGTTTACCAACAATATCGTGTTAACCGTAAAGTCTTACCACTCCAGCATGACCAATTAGAGCGCTACAAAGCAGAAGCGAATGACGTAGTGGCATCGGTTAAGGCGCAGTCTCGTAACAATCAGAGCCTTATTCAAGGTTATTGGAATGGTCAATCGTTTGAAACCTGCAAAGGTAAGGTGTTCTCGACACTCGAGTTTAATCAGACGCTGCCAAAATTTATTATCGAGCGTCTCTCATCGGTAGACAGTTATGTGGCTTTTGTCGGCAAGCAGTCACGAAACAAAGCAATGGTCGATGAACTGTTGATGCTCAATGACGATGACTTTGATTGTGTTTCTCGGCCAAAGTTGATCTCTGAATAAACATTGCTTCGAATTCTGTCGAACAAGAACAATAAAAAAAGGCGCTGAGTGCGCCTTTTGTTTTTTGAGCCAACTTATGTTGTTTTTATTTGTCTTGCTCACGTGCAATTGCACGGTAGCCGATGTCGTTGCGATGGAACATGCCATCCCAACTGATCTGTTTTGCAAGCTCGTAAGCACGCTGCTGCGCTTCTGATACGCTGTTGCCAAGTGCGGTTGCACAAAGAACACGACCACCGTTTGTCACGATGTCGCCATCTTTGTTACCTGTACCAGCATGGAAGACTTTTTCGCCTTCAATTTCAACTTGTGGCAGACCCGAAATAACGTCGCCTTTGTTGTACGCTGCTGGATAACCACCGGCTGCTAGCACGATACCAATCGATGCTCGTGGATCCCACTTCGATTCCGCTTGATCCAGTTTCTCGTCGATTGCCGCTAGACACAGATCAACAAGATCCGATTCCATGCGCATCATGATAGGTTGTGTCTCAGGATCACCGAAGCGGCAGTTGTACTCGATTACTTTCGGAGTGCCGTCTTTGTCGATCATCAGACCCGCGTATAGGAAACCAGTGTAAGGGTTACCTTCAGCGGCCATGCCACGTACCGTTGGGTAAATCACTTCTTCCATAATGCGGTTATGGATTTCTTGTGTCACCACTGGAGCAGGAGAATATGCACCCATGCCACCGGTGTTAGGACCAGTATCTTTGTCGCCTACGCGTTTGTGGTCTTGGCTGGTGGCCATTGGTAGAACGTTCTCACCATCCACCATCACGATGAAGCTTGCTTCTTCACCATCTAGGAATTCTTCGATAACGACACGACTACCAGCATCACCAAATGCGTTGCCTGCTAGCATGTCTTTGATTGCGTCTTCCGCTTCTTCTAGCGTCATTGCCACAATCACGCCTTTACCAGCAGCAAGGCCGTCGGCTTTCACCACAATCGGCGCACCTTGCTCACGCACGTAAGCCAGTGCAGGCTCGATTTCAGTGAAGTTCGCGTAGGCACCCGTTGGGATTTGGTGACGAGCAAGGAAGTCTTTAGTAAACGCTTTAGAGCCTTCAAGCTGTGCTGCTGCTTGGGTCGGGCCGAATATTGGCAAACCTGCTTCGCGGAACGCATCAACCACACCAATAACCAGCGGTGCTTCTGGGCCAACGATAGTCAGTTCAATCGCCTTCTCTTTGGCGAAAGCAACAAGGCCAGCGATGTCTTCTACATCGATGTTTACGTTCTCTAGTTTTGGCTCTAGTGCTGTACCTGCGTTGCCTGGTGCAACGAAGATAGTCTCAACATTTGGGTTTTGTGCCGCTTTCCAACCTAGCGCATGTTCACGACCGCCTGAACCAATGATTAAAACTCGCATATGAAAATCCTTAATCTTATAAATGCCGTTTGCTCACACTCAGATATTTCGCAAAGACCTGAGTATGGCCTCTCTAATTCAATGGGACGAGGACAAGGCGACAAGTGAACTTATTCCTATGAGCATAGTATGCTATGTGATTAGGATAAGTGAACGCCGTCAACGCAGTTATCGTCCCAGTGAAGACGAGAGGATTAGTGGCGGAAGTGACGCATACCGGTAAAGATCATCGCCATGCCGTGTTCGTCTGCCGCTGCGATAACTTCGTCATCACGCATAGAACCACCTGGTTGGATCACACACTTGATGCCCGCTTCTGCAGCCGCGTCGATACCGTCACGGAATGGGAAGAATGCATCTGATGCCATTACACAACCTTCAACCTGTAGACCTTCGTCTGCAGCTTTGATGCCCGCGATTTTCGCAGAGTAAACGCGGCTCATTTGGCCAGCACCTACACCGATAGTCATGTCGCTTTTCGAGTAAACGATCGCGTTAGATTTCACGTATTTCGCTACTTTCCAGCAAAACAGTGCATCTTTCAGCTCTTCTTCTGTTGGCTGGCGCTTAGAAACCACTTTTAGGTCGTCTAGGCTTACCATGCCTTGGTCACGGTCTTGAACCAGTAGACCGCCATTCACGCGTTTCACGTCAAAGCCAGTTGTCTTAGTTGTCCATTCGCCACACTCAAGTAGACGCACGTTCTTCTTCGCTGCAACCACTTCAATCGCTTCAGCAGAAACAGAAGGTGCGATGATCACTTCAACGAATTGACGCTCAACAATAGCGGTTGCTGTTGCTGCGTCTAGCTCTTGGTTGAATGCAATGATGCCGCCGAATGCAGATGTTGGGTCAGTTTGGTAAGCACGGTTGTACGCTTCTAGGATGTCTTTACCTAGAGCAACACCGCATGGGTTTGCGTGTTTTACGATTACACATGCTGGCTCGTTGAACTCTTTCACACACTCAAGCGCTGCGTCCGTGTCTGCGATGTTGTTGTAAGAAAGGGCTTTACCTTGGATTTGGCGAGCAGTAGAAACGGATGCTTCTTGTGGGTTTGCTTCAACGTAGAATGCGGCTGCTTGGTGGCTGTTCTCACCGTAGCGCATGTCTTGCTTCTTCTCGAACTGTTGGTTGAACGTACGAGGGAATTTGCTCTCTTCATCTCCGTCTTTGTTCTCACCGTAAGATGGAACCATAGTGCCGAAGTAGTTTGCGATCATGCCGTCGTAAGATGCTGTGTGCTCGAATGCTGCGATAGCTAGGTCGAAACGAGTTTCTAGTGTTAGAGACTTCTCGTTTGCGTCCATCTCTGCAATTACGCGGCCGTAATCACCTGCGTTAACAACGATAGTCACGTCTTTGTGGTTTTTCGCTGCAGAACGAACCATGGTTGGGCCGCCGATATCGATGTTTTCAACAGCGTCGGCTAGTGTACAGCCTTCTTTGGCAACGGTTTCTGCGAATGGGTATAGGTTTACGACAACCATATCGATAGGGTTGATGCCGTGCTTTTCCATCACGTCATCATCTTGGCCACGACGACCAAGCACACCACCGTGAACTTTTGGGTGAAGCGTTTTAACGCGGCCGTCCATCATTTCTGGGAAACCAGTGTAGTCAGAGACTTCAGTTACGGCGATGCCTTGTTCGGCAAGTAGGCGAGCTGTACCACCAGTAGATAGGATATCGACACCGCGCTCAGCAAGAGCTTGCGCAAACTCAACAATGCCTGTTTTGTCTGATACGCTGATAAGCGCACGGCGAATAGGACGAGCGTTATTCATGCTTCCATTTTCCTCAAATTCACGGAGTTAAAGATGTTTGCCAAAAATGAACTTGTTTTTACCTCTTGGGGTAAAATATTGGCCAGTTTTGGTAAAGACCTTTGCAGGGTGTTTTCTGGTTAGAAAACAGTCTCCACATTTGATGGCGCGTATTCTAACCAATTTATTACAAAAAAGCTCGCGCAATCGTTTGGCATCTCAAAAATAATTGCAAAAAAGTCGTTCTTTAGCTTTAAAAGTAACGAGATAGTTAATAGGGAAAGTTATGTTTCAGATAGGTGAACTGGCAAAACGTTGTGGTGTGACTGCCGATACATTGCGTTTCTACGAGAAAAACGCGCTAATAAAACCCGCAGGGCGAAGCGAATCAGGCTACCGCTTGTATGATGAAGAGAATCAAAAGCAGGTGCACTTTATCCTCAAAGGTAAAGATCTTGGCTTGAGTCTGGATGAAATTAAAGACCTGTTAGAAATTAAGTTAGAAGCGACAGAACACAGCTGTGCAGAGGTAAAAGCCATTACTTCTGCTAAGTTAGAGCTGATTGATGGGAAAATTAACGAGCTGACGAAAATTCGCCGAGCGTTAAAGAAGATTAATGATGCTTGTTGTGGTCATACAGACGATGACGCCACACATTGCTCTATCCTCGCAGCACTTGAGTAGTCTCATTCTTGCATCACTTAACTTAAGTTTGCATTTTTGGCGACTTGCTTTTCTAGGTACACGCTGCTTTCCCACCTATAATCTTGCCTTTAGTTACTTGTAGGAATTGACCATTGTCTGATTCCTAGCGTAACGCTGTCTGTAGATACGAGAGTTTTCATACATGGTTGGAGTCTATTTTCAAATCAATGACTGGGTTTTGAGCGTTGATGAAAATAAGCTGTATCGACAAGATAGGGAAGTTACTGTTGAGCCACGCTTAATTAATCTTTTGCACTTCTTAGCGGAGCATGCGAATGAGGTGTTCAACCGCGAGGAATTGATTCAGTACGTTTGGGCTGGAGCGATTGTGACCGATCAAGTGGTGACTCAATCCATCTTTGAGTTGCGTAAGCTACTACGTGACGGTCGAGAGGAAAATACCAACTACGTTATCACGGTGCCCAAGCGTGGCTATAAGCTGGTAGCGAACGTGGTTACTATGACGCATGAAGAGTTTGTCACAAGTCGGCAAAATGAAGAGATCCCACCTTCGGTTGAAGAATCGGAAGAGGATTGTCTACCTATAGCACCAGCCGTTACCTTTCCTGCCGGTCCTCTAACTCGCGCGGTCTGCGAGATGTCAAAAGAGAAAAAAGCACCTCAGAGCAAAAACAAAATCAGTCCTTGGCGATTGGGAATTATGAACTTCATCTGGATCAGTATGTTGGTCGTAGTGATGGGCGTGTTTACCTACAAGCAATCGGAAGTGCGTATTACCCAAGCCATCGATACCCATCTGATTGAGTTCAAGTTTCAAGATAATTTTACAAATGAAGGATTAAGCTACGATTTGGCAGACGGATTCGCCCAAAAGTTGATGTCCGACATTGCTCAAGTCAGTGATTACCGAGTCATGCTAAAGAAGGCGTCGTTTACTTCTGGCATTGTGCCTGGTAAATCGGTTGTGGTGAGAGTTCGTGAGAATGACGGTGGCAGCTTTTTAGAGGTGGAATATCGCAATAACTCATCTGAAAAAGTGTTGTTTAGTCGTCAATACGCGTTAACCAGTAGTCATTTAAAGACAGTGCTTCAACAAGCATCGTTGGATTTGATGCAAGTGCTGAAAGTATCGGATGCCAAATTGAAATCTACGATGCTGGTGGCGGGAATGCCAATGAATCCCGACGCGTTGGAGTTGTTTGTTCAGGCTAACCATTACCTTAATGTCTCTGATACTAAACAATTCCGCCAAGGTATCGACTTGATGGAAAACATTTTAGAAATCGAGCCGGATAATGCTTACGTTCAAGCTGAGTTGTTGATTGCTTACCATGTACAAAAGGCTCTTGATTTCTCACAGGAGTTGAAGAAAGGGCGAATGCAGCAGCTCAGTGAAGCACTAGAGACTAATGTGAAAATGATGGTGGGGCCAATTCAACCGCGAATTTATGAAGCTTTAGCACTGCACGAAACCATCATTGGTGACATGGCGTTAGCCAAGCGGCATCTCGGACAGGCATTGAGGTTACGTGATTCAGTGCTTTCCTATGTGATTCGCGGTAAGCACGCCGAATTGGATGGTGATCTGGATTTAGCCAGTGAGTCTTACAGTGAAGCTTTCTATATTGATACGTCGGTTGAGACGTACCTGCTGTGCGAAAACTTGGTCTTCCCAAGTAACATGAAGGCGATTGATTACGCCATGTATCGCGCCGTTCACCCTTCTGTCGTTCGAATGCTTTAATTCTCTCGGACTCAACGTCAGTCTAATGCTAGCCCCTCATTTCGGTGAGGGGCTTTTTTGTCGCTGTCGAAAAGTGAAAAGGGTGAGGCGGTGGGGCAATGACTTACGAAGGAGCTAACAACGCAAGCTTGCAACGGGAATACATACCCGCTTTGCTTCTCTATCTCTATCTCTATCTCTATTGATTGTATGAAGTGTCTGGCTGAGTTATGTGGCGAGAATGATTTTGATGCTTTCTTGCAGGCGAGATGAATATTGATGTGGGTCAAAAAGCGCGATCAGGGAGAGATTTATGGAATCAACACTTCAGGGAATTAACCCTTCGGGATGGGGAAGTTGATAGAGGTTGATAACTTTTATCGCGATGACCAACGAGTTGATGAGAGTTTATCTATCGGTAGAAGGTTTGATGTTTTTCTTATAACTAAATGAATAATATGGTTTTATATTTTTGTGTTTATCATGTTTACCTCAACTTGATGTTGATTAACTAATCATTTTATTGATAACCCCAAGTTTATTTTTTTCCCAGTTTTTGGGCGTAGTCTTCACTTCGAAATTTAGCGAGGTCGAGCAGGTTCTTCCTCATAGCATCTCGCTAATAACCATTCAGTTTGAGTCATGTTGACTCGAGTAGAATAGATTTGGAGATGTTATGTCATCGAATGCGAAAAAAATCGGCCTTATTGCCTGTACGGGTGTCGTAGCCGGTAATATGATGGGTAGTGGTATCGCACTATTACCTTCTAGTCTTGCCTCTGTAGGCTCTGTTTCAATCTTCAGTTGGCTGATCTGTTTGGTCGGTGCACTGAGTCTGGCGTTTGTTTACGCTCGTCTGGCAACCAAAAACCCACAAGAAGGTGGTCCTATCGCTTATGCTGGCGAAGTGTCTCCGGTATTTGGTTTCCAAACGGGCGTTCTTTATTACCACGCGAACTGGATTGGTAACCTGGCTATTGCCATTACAGGTGTTTCTTACCTTTCAGTATTCTTCCCTGTGCTTAATAACCCAATCCCAGCAGGTATTGCGACGATTGCATCGGTATGGATCTTCACTTTCGTCAACCTACTTGGTGGTAGCTGGGTAAGCCGTCTATGTACGCTTGGTCTAGTTCTTATCCTTATCCCAGTTGTTGGTACAGCTGCATTTGGTTGGACGCACTTCGATACTGCGCTTTACAGCCAAAACTGGAACGTATCAGCAGGCACTGACAGCCACGCGGTAGTAACAGCGGTTCTTATCTGTCTATGGTCATTCGTAGGTGTGGAATCAGCAGCGGTATCGACTGGTATGGTAGAAAACCCTAAACGTACTGTACCACTAGCAACTATGTTGGGTACTGGTATCGCAGGTGTGATTTACATCCTATCAACTCAAATGATCAGCGGCATGTTCCCAGCGTCAGAAGTTGCGGCATCAGGTGCGCCATTTGCACTAGCAACCACTGAGCTATTCGGTAGCTGGACAGCACCATTCGTATCAGCATTCACAGCGCTAGCATGTTTCACTTCGCTAGGTTCTTGGATGATGCTAGTAGGTGAAGCAGGTAAACGCGCAGCAAACGACGGCAACTTCCCTAAAATCTACGGCGAAACTGACAAAAACGGTGTGCCTAAGAAAGGTCTAATCCTTGCGTCAATCAAGATGACTGCACTGATGGTTGTACTGATGTTCTTCAGCTCTAAAACAGCGCACGCATCAGACCTGTTCAACCAACTAACGACTGACGCAGTTCTACTAACGATGCTGCCTTACTTCTACTCAAGCATTAACTTGATTCGCTTCGAAGGTATGACAACACGCAACGGCTTCGTAATGCTGTTCTCTGGTGTGGCTTGTCTGTTCTGCTTCATCGCATTAGCAGGTGCAGAGGGCGGTACGCTAACAGCAACCTTCATCGTGTCTCTCGTTATCTTGATGTTCTACAGCAAAAAAGCAGGTCTTGCTCAGTACGTGAAAATGCACGCTGACGACATGCCTGCCCAAGCAAGCAACTAATCCCCAAAACGCTGGCACTAAGGTGCCAGCCCATAAAACCCAAATTCACACGGCGCTCACCTTACTCATTGCCTGTAAATGGCAAAGAGCGCCCTCATTCGCCTTGGAGATGTCCAAATGAATATATTCGCTATCTTGAACCACATGGGTGTGTTCTTTAAAGAAGAGCCAGTTCGTCAACTTCACGCTGCTCTTGAGAAAGCGGGCTACGAAGTGGTTTACCCAGTAGATGATAAAGACTTGATCAAAATGATTGAGATGAACCCACGCATTTGCGGTGTGCTGTTCGACTGGGATAAATACTCACTAGAGCTATGTGAACGTATCAGCCAAATCAACGAAAAACTGCCTGTTCACGCATTTGCTAACGAACAGTCTACTCTAGACATTTCACTAACAGACCTACGTCTAAACGTGAGCTTCTTCGAGTACGCTTTAGGTATGGCTGACGACATCGCTATCAAAATCAACCAAGCGACTGAGGCATATAAAGATGCCATCATGCCTCCATTCACTAAAGCGCTATTCAAATACGTAGAAGAAGGTAAATACACCTTCTGTACTCCAGGTCACATGGGTGGTACTGCATTCCAGAAAAGCCCTGCTGGTAGCATCTTCTACGATTTTTATGGTCCAAACACATTTAAAGCGGACGTATCAATCTCAATGCCTGAGCTAGGTTCTCTACTAGACCACTCAGGTCCACATAAAGATGCAGAAGAATACATCGCACGTACATTCAATGCAGACAGCTCGTACATCGTAACTAACGGTACGTCTACATCGAACAAAATCGTTGGTATGTACTCAGCACCTGCGGGCAGCACAGTACTGATTGACCGTAACTGTCACAAATCTCTGACTCACCTAATGATGATGAGCGACGTGACACCAATCTACTTCCGCCCAACTCGTAACGCATACGGCATCCTTGGTGGTATTCCACAAAGCGAATTCAGCCACGATGTCATTGCAGAGAAAGTGGCGAAAACACCAGGTGCAACAGCACCAACTTACGCAGTAGTGACTAACTCAACTTACGATGGTCTGTTGTACAACACACAATTCATCAAAGAGTCGCTAGATTGTAAACACATCCACTTCGACAGTGCTTGGGTGCCTTACACTAACTTCAACCCAATTTACGAAGGTAAATGTGGTATGAGTGGTGAAGCGATGCCAGGCAAAGTGTTCTACGAAACACAATCAACACACAAACTGTTGGCAGCGTTCTCACAAGCTTCAATGATTCACGTGAAAGGCGACTTTGATAAAGAATCTTTCAACGAAGCATTCATGATGCACACTTCAACTTCACCTCAGTACGGCATTGTTGCTTCTACTGAAACTGCAGCGGCAATGATGCGCGGCAACACTGGTAAGAAGTTGATGCAAGACTCTATCGATCGCGCAATCCGCTTCCGTAAAGAGATCAAACGTCTAGAAGCAGAAAGCGACAGTTGGTTCTTCGATGTATGGCAACCAGAAAACATCGATACCACAGAATGTTGGAAACTAGACCCTAGCGACACATGGCACGGCTTCAAGAACATGGATGACAACCACATGTATCTTGACCCAATCAAAGTAACGCTATTGACTCCTGGGATGAATAAAGAAGGCGAACTAGAAGAATCAGGTATTCCTGCTTCGCTGGTGGCTAAATTCCTAGACGAGCGCGGCATTGTGGTAGAGAAAACAGGTCCATACAACTTGTTGTTCCTATTCTCTATCGGTATCGACAAATCAAAAGCAATGCAATTGCTACGTGGTCTAACTGAATTTAAACGTGGCTACGACTTGAACCTAACCATCAAGAGCTTCCTACCTTCGCTATACAACGAAGACCCAAGCTTCTATGAAGGCATGCGCGTTCAAGAACTAGCACAAGCAATTCATGACCTAACTAAGAAATACAACCTACCAGAGCTAATGTACAAAGCGTTCGATGTACTTCCAGAAATGAAAGTAACACCACACGCAGCATGGCAAGAAGAGCTTCGTGGCAACATCGAAGAAATCAAACTGGAAGAAATGGTTGGCCGCGTAAGTGCGAACATGATCCTTCCTTACCCTCCAGGTGTGCCACTAGTACTTCCTGGTGAAATGGTGACTCAAGAGTCTCGCCCTGTGCTGGACTTCCTAGAGATGCTCTGTGAGATCGGTGCGCATTACCCAGGTTTCGAAACCGACATCCACGGTCTATACCAACAAAAAGATGGTAGCTACACCGTAAAAGTATTGAAGAACTAAGTTCCTCTCGAAGATGACGCCATTGGGAATGCAAGCATGCTCCACTCTTACGAGCTCAATGCGTCATCGAACAATAACGACATTTAGATATACCCCTAACTAATCTGTCGTAAAGAGAAGGGCAAGGATGCTCTGATCTTTTCTTCTATATAGAAGAAACTCTTTTCCAAGACTTCACCTGAAGTACCCCAAATAAAAAGCAAAGACCAAAAGAGCAGTTCGTCATCGTTCTGCTCTTTTTTTATCTTTTATACAGCAGGACGAAGAGAAAAAGCGCGTTGAGTGAAGATCATTTGCTTCAATTGCATCAAATTTGAAGATCGTAATTCAGGTAGAAACGCCCTTTTTCTTGAGGAAAGATCCTTTTAAATGAGAGAAAATAGCCAAGATCGCTTGGTATATACACAAAGTGATTGCTATTTGTTCGGTTGAAAGTTTTTTTGCAAAAAACGCTTGTACTAATTTCTCAACTCCCTATACTGCGCATCCACCGACACGGAGTGAGACGAAAGTCACACAGCGAGTCGGAATTGAGAGAAAAGAAATTTGAAAAAAATGCTTGACTCTCTCACGGTGTGAAGTAAGATACGCACCCCTAACGACGAGCAACTAAGTTGCTGAAAATGTTAGAAAAGCTCTTTAAAAACAAGAACCTATCAATCTGTGTGGGCACTCGTTGATGATAATCCAATTCGATACTTCGGTATCAAATTAGGTTTCAATGAAACGAAGTGACCATTGAATCTTCGGATTCAGCACAGTCAATTCAAACATTACTTTATGTAATGTTCAGTATTCATTGAGCCGAACAAAATCTTAAATTGAAGAGTT
>NZ_JAWOWF010000056.1:0-31015 GCF_033340295.1 Vibrio sp. 1401 | reverse complement strand
GGAGCGACACACGAGGTTCGAACTCGTGACCTCAACCTTGGCAAGGTTGCGCTCTACCAACTGAGCTAGTGTCGCATCAACAACGTTTCCGCTGTTTAGGGCTGCGAATTATAAGAGCATTTTTTTGTGATGCAAGTCCTTCCTTCAAAAAAACTTTATTTTTTTACTGAACGACGAAAAAGCAATCAAAAGCGATATAAATTACAACAATTTGGATCGCAACCTTAACAGTTAAATCTTGAAAATAGTACCTCGATAGTACTTAAGTTCTGCGATGGACTCACGAATGTCGTCCAAGGCCAAATGTGTTCCCTGTTTTGTGAACCCATTTAGCACCTCAGGTTGCCAGCGACGTGCTAGTTCTTTAAGAGTACTAACGTCAACATATCGGTAATGGAAGAACTCTTCCAACTCAGGCATGTGCTTGTATAAAAAGCGACGATCCTGCCCAATGCTGTTACCACATATTGGCGACGCCCCTTTTGGCACCCATTTTTCTAAAAATTCAATGGTTTGTGCGACTGCGTCTTGTTCTGAGATTTGACTGTTTCGAACGCGCTCCACCAAACCGCTTGCCGTATGCGTATTAGTACACCAGTCGTCCATTTTCGCTAGTTCTTCTTCCGGCTGATGAATCGCTAACACTGGACCTTCAGCCAAAATATTTAGTTCGCTATCCGTGACAATAGAAGCAATTTCGATGATTTTGTGCGTTTCAGGATCAAGCCCTGTCATCTCTAAATCAACCCAAATTAGGTTTTGATCGCTAAAGGACATGGTTACGCCGCCTATTTGTTTATCGATAAAAGAGGTACTATACCTCAAAATACGAGAAACACGATACTCATACACGGAGCCAAGAGTACGGCTCAACCATTTGAGTAAATTCACATAAAGTACAGAATTGTGGCAAAGAAGAAAAAGTTAACCAAAGGTCAGGTGCGACGCGTACGTAGCAACCAACAAAAGCGTTTGAAGAAGCAAGAAGATTCCATCCAGTGGGATGAAAACATGCTAGGCGCCAGCAAGCAAGGTCTCGTGATCACTCGTTTTGGTCAGCACGCGGACATTGAAGACCTTGAAACAGGCGAAATTCAACGCTGTAACCTCCGCCGTGGTATTGAGTCTCTAGTATCTGGCGATCGTGTTTTATGGCGCGAAGGATTGGAGTCTATGGCGGGCATCTCTGGTGTTGTTGAAGCGGTAGAACCTCGCTCTTCAGTGCTCACTCGTCCAGATTATTACGATGGCCTAAAACCCGTTGCAGCCAATATTGATCAAATGGTCATTGTCTCTTCGGTATTACCAGAGCTATCGCTAAATATTATTGACCGCTATCTCGTTGCATCAGAAACACTGAATATTGCGCCATTGTTGGTCTTAAATAAGGTCGACCTTCTAGAAGCCGATGACCGTGCAATGTATGAAGAATGGCTCAAAGAATATGAACGTATTGGCTATAAAGTGCTTCTGGTCAGCAAGAAGTCTGGAGAAGGCATTGCTGAACTAGAAACCCTGCTGCGTGATCGAATTAATATCTTTGTTGGTCAATCAGGCGTAGGGAAATCCAGCTTAGTCAACGCGTTAATGCCGGAACTAGAGAGCGAAGTGGAAGAAGGCGAAGTCTCTGAGAACTCTGGCTTGGGCCAACACACCACGACGGCTGCACGTTTATACCACATTCCAACGGGTGGCGATTTGATCGACTCACCTGGAGTACGTGAATTTGGTCTTTGGCATTTGGAAGCAGAAGAAGTAACAAAAGCATTCGTTGAATTTCGACCATATTTAGGCGGTTGCAAGTTCCGAGATTGTAAACACAATGATGACCCAGGCTGCCTTCTACGTGAAGCTGTCGAGAACGGGGAAATTAACGAAACTCGCTTTGAAAATTATCATCGTATTTTGGAAAGCATGGTTGAAAACAAAGCAAATCGTCAGTATTCACGTAATAAAAAAGCCGATCTGTAATTGAGTTAAGGCTGTAACTGTGTAAAAAGTCTTCACCTAATACTGACAAGCAAATTAAATTTCAGTAACATCACGCGCCCTAAAGCGCGAATCTAACAGAAGTATCGGAATTAAAGATGGACAAGTTTAAAGTTGGACTGCAGTACTGGATCCCACAACACGGCCTCACTCGCCTAATGGGTAAACTGGCTTCAGCAAAAGCTGGCGGTCTAACAACAGCAGTTATTCGTTGGTTTATCAAACAATACAATGTGAATATGGATGAGGCAAAGCACTCAGATCCTAAGCATTTTAAAACGTTCAACGAGTTTTTCGTTCGTGAGCTAAAAGAAGGCGCACGCCCAATTTCTGAAGGCGAAAACGTCATCACTCATCCAGCCGACGCTTGTGTTAGCCAGTTTGGCCCTATTGAAGATGGTCAACTTATCCAAGCAAAAGGTCATCACTTCTCAGCACAAGAATTGCTGGGCGGTGACGCGAATTTAGCTGACGAATTTAAAGATGGTTCTTTTGCGACATTGTACCTATCTCCGCGCGATTACCACCGTGTACACATGCCATGTGACGGCACCCTGCGCCAAATGATTTACGTACCAGGTGACCTGTTCTCAGTAAACCCTCTGACAGCAGAAAACGTACCAAACCTATTTGCACGTAACGAGCGTGTGGTGTGTATCTTCGATACTGAGTTTGGTCCAATGGCACAGGTGCTTGTTGGTGCGACAATTGTTGGTAGCATTGAGCAAGTATGGGCTGGCACGATCACTCCGCCTCGTGGAAACACTGTCTACAAATGGGATTACCCAGCAGAGGGTGACAAGGCCGTGATCTTGAAAAAAGGCGAAGAGATGGGCCGCTTCAAACTGGGTTCTACTGTTATTAACCTGTTTGCCAAAGACGCGATTGAGTTTGACGCAAGCATGGAAAACGGTAAGCCAACCGTTATGGGCACACCTTACGCCTTGAAAAAATAAGTAAAACAACGTTAAAGAGCCCTTTATTAAGGGCTCTTTTTATTGATAAAAAGCAAAACTCCGTTCGAAATTTAGCCTCTATTTCTCAAACTCATACCTGCCTCTAAGACCCTCATTCCACAATCAATTATCCTGCGCTTAGAATGAATATTTAGAGGGGCAGCCAATGCCAAAGATGAGTGTAAACACGTTGGCGAAATTGCTGGTGTGCTTTTTAATTCCGCTCGGTGTTTTGATGATGCCGATCGATGCTATTCCTATTGACGATCTCACTTTAATTCAGCATCGCCTGTTGGCTATTTTTCTTCTTGCTGCCCTACTTTGGGTTCTCGAGCCGGTTCCCGTTTTTGCTACGTCCATTCTTATTATCGCTCTTGAACTGATCATGATATCGGATAAAGGTTTGCATCTATTTCGCAATCCACCAGCGGGGCATGATTTAGGAGAGTTAATTGCTTACACCGATATTTTCTCGGCCTTCTCTTCACCGATCATTATTCTTTTTATGGGTGGTTTTGCTCTCGCGATTGCGGCTTCCAAATACGAGCTCGACAACAACCTCGCCCGAGTGCTATTAAAACCATTCGGCACACAACCTAAGTTCATAATGCTGGGCTTGATGTTAATTACCGCCGTTTTTTCAATGTTTATGTCCAATACTGCCACGACCGTGATGATGCTAGCCCTGCTTGGCCCCATCGTCGCTTCAGCACCTAAAGGGGATTTAGGCATTAAAGCACTGGTGTTGTGTATTCCAATTGCCGCGAATACAGGCGGCATTGCGACTCCGATAGGCACGCCACCTAATGCGATAGCGCTTCAATATCTCACTGGAGAAAACGCGATAGACTTCCTATCGTGGATGACAATGGGTCTACCCTTTGTGTTGGTACAACTCACTGTAGCTTGGTTCTTGTTGCAAAAGCTGTTTCCGTCTAGCGAACCAGAAATGAAACTAAAGCTAGATGGTACATTCAAAAGGAGCTGGCGTGCGATCGTCGTCTACATCACTTTTGCACTAACCATTGTGCTTTGGATGACAACGAAAGTGCATGGCATGAATACATACGTTGTCGCGATTATCCCACTAGCAGTGTTCACGTTAACGGGCATTATGGGAAAAGAAGAGCTCAAGCTGATTAACTGGGATGTTTTATGGCTGGTTGCCGGTGGTATAGCAATTGGTATTGCCTTAGACAAAACGGGCTTAGCCGAAGCATTAGCGCACGCCATTGATTACAGCCTGCTATCACCATTTGCCGTTGTTTTAGCCCTATCGGTAGTGTGTTGGTTAATGGCGAACTTTATGTCTAATACCGCAACAGCAAACTTATTGATGCCTATTGCTGCCGCTATTGGTACATCAATGCCAAGCCTTATTGCGGTTGGTGGCCTACAAGGTTTACTGGTTGTCGTCGCCTTCTCCGCATCACTTGGCATGATCTTACCGGTTTCCACACCACCAAACTCTTTGGCTTATTCAACAGGCCTCATCGAGAGCAAAGACATGGCGAAAGTAGGCCTGATTCTCGGTTTGATTGGTCTACTTATCGTGTATGGCGCAGTTTTGGTACTGTTTTAATCGAAGAGCTCCATGAAAAAGCGTGTTGTCATGGAGCTGCTCGCCAGCTACTACCCTTACAGAGCGGCTTTTACATCCCATAAATTTCGTGCATATTAAGACTCCTCTACTCTACAAGGACGTCGACACATCATGGGTTACGAATGGCTTGCTTTATGCGCCGCTTTTCTGTGGGCAGTTTCTAGCCTAATTTCGGTCATTCCTGCACAACACCTAGGCGCATTTTCTTACAGCCGCTGGCGTATGGGCTGCACAGCCGTGATCTTATCAACAATGGCCTGGATGACTGGCGGCTGGTTAACGGTTTCTTGGGAACATGTAGCGCCAATGATGGCCTCAGGACTGATTGGTATTTTTATTGGTGATACCGCTCTATTCGCGTGTTTGAATCGTATGGGGCCAAGACAGGCCGGGTTACTCTTCTCTTGCCACGCCGTGTTCTCTGCCATCTTGGGCTACTTCTTATTTAGCGAAGTCATGACCACAATAGAACTACTGGGCGCATCATTGGTATTTAGCGGCGTGGTGATGGCGATATTCTTTGGCCGAAGAGGTCAAGTGAATAACGTCTTGGAAGACATTAAAGGTAACATCTGGGTAGGTATTGGACTTGGCTTAACCGCAGCAATGTGCCAAGCATTGGGAGGCATTATCGCCAAGCCAGTAATGCAAACCAGTATTGACCCAGTTGCGGCTTCTGCTATTCGAATGATCAGTGCCTTTTTCGCCCACAGCATGTTGTTAATTCTAGGAGTCAAAGTCGCTCGCTCGACGCAACACATTACTTGGCGCGTATTTGGTATTACTGCCCTTAATGGTTTCTTGGCGATGGCCGTCGGCATGACGCTAATCTTATACGCACTGCAAGAAGGAAATGTAGGTATGGTTGCACTTCTATCTTCAACCACGCCAATTATGTTGCTACCACTGCTCTGGATTTACACCAAACGCCGACCAAACCGATTTGCATGGTTGGGCGCAGCCCTAGCTGTGATTGGTGCGGGCATATTGGTTCAGTAACCTTGCAGACCAGCCCTTACTGCCAGATACAAAAAAGCCCGAGTTTAAACTCGGGCTTTTGTCATTCGGAGCCGTTAGTTAACTATTTAACTAGTACTTCACCCGTCATTTCTGCTGGGATTTCCAGACCAGCTAGAGAAAGCATGGTTGGTGCAAGGTCAGACAGTTTACCGCCTTCTTTGAATTCAACCGCTTTGTCACCTACATAGATTAGAGGCACTGGTAGGTTAGTGTGAGCAGTGTGGATGCCGCCAGTTTCAGGGTCGATCATCATTTCTGCGTTACCGTGGTCCGCAGTGATCAATAGTTGACCGCCAACTTCTTTGATTGCTTCAACCACTTTACCCACACTTTCATCTAGAGCTTCGATTGCTTTCTCAGCCGCTTCATAAACGCCAGTGTGACCAACCATATCTGCATTCGGGTAGTTACAGATGATGGTATCGAACTTACCAGACTTGATAGCCGCAACCATCTTCTCTGTTAGTTCTGGAGAGCTCATTTCAGGCTGCATGTCGTACGTTGCAACTTTTGGAGAAGCAACCAATTGACGCTCTTCGCCTTCGAATTCGTTCTCAACACCACCGTTGAAGAAGAAAGTCACGTGTGCGTATTTCTCTGTTTCAGAGATACGTAGCTGAGTTTGACCTTGTTTAGATAGCCACTCACCGTAAGTGTTTTCTAGAGACGCAGGTGGGAATGCGATAGCTAGAGGGATATCAGCCGCGTATTGAGTCAGCATCACAAAGTTAATTGCTGGGAATGCTGCACGCTCAAAGCCGTCAAATGCAGGAACGAATGCACGAGTGATTTGACGTGCACGGTCAGCACGGTAGTTCATGAAGATAACCGCATCACCATCTTGCATGATTGCGTCTTCTTGACCTTCCGCTTTGATAGCTGTTGCTTTAACGAATTCGTCGTTTTCTTCACGAGCGTAAGCCGCTTCTAGGCCTGCAACTGCCGTTTCGGCTGTGAATTCAGCTTTAGCTTGAGTTAGAAGGTCGTAAGCAACTTGGACGCGATCCCAGTTGTTGTCACGGTCCATTGCGTAGTAACGACCTACTAGAGAAGCAACGCGGCCTTTACCTAGTTTCGCAAATAGGCCTTGGAAACGTTGTAGTGAGTTTTCAGCACTACGTGGTGGTGTGTCACGGCCGTCTAGGAAGCAGTGTAGGTAGATTTTCTCTGCGCCACGCGCCGCTGCCATTTCAACTGCTGCGTAAATGTGGTCTTCGTGAGAGTGAACACCGCCTGGAGACATCAGGCCCATGATGTGTACTGCTTTCTCAGCTTTTACTGCAGAGTCGATAGCTTCAACTAGCGCAGGCGTTTGTTCGAACTCACCATCAGCAATTGATTTAGTGATACGAGTCAGGTCTTGGTATACAACGCGGCCTGCACCAATGTTAGTGTGACCAACTTCAGAGTTACCCATTTGACCATCAGGAAGGCCAACATCCATGCCTGAAGCAGAGATTAATGTGTGTGGATTATTCGCAATCAGAGCATCCATTACTGGTGTTTTAGCATTCGCAATTGCGTTACTTGCTGTGTCTTCACGGTAACCGTAACCGTCAAGGATAACTAGAGCCAATGGCTTCTTAGCTGACATAATGATGACCTCATCAAATTTAAGTAACTTTTGGCGTAGGGCTTCGCTGCCCTATCTAACCTTGAAACAAAACTAGCGTAATTTTACTACACTTTTTAACCAAAACTGTAGGTTAAGATCAAATAATGTTTGCGATTTATTGTTGCTATCTTACAAGTTAAGCGAACAACGAGTCAGTGCCGACAATCGTGTTCCACAAGCATAGTCATTTCTAATACGCTTTGTACACCCCAGTCTAAGTTCGGTTTTCTTACGCTTCTCATTCTTATTTTTGCACTTGAAACAGCGCTAATTTAAAGCAACATCAAACAAGATGGGTTAATACCTATTGTTCTCTTTTCTCAGTAAAACAGAAGTCACTTAAACCGATAAGTCCAATAGGCAAAAGCAATCAAGCTACCAGAGCAAAATGTACGGATAGTAAGGGCATAAAGGGCTTATAGAGATCTCAATTATTCGTTAGAAAATTTTAACCCTCTCGCCTAAGAGCCGTAACCTCGCTATACTCCTGCTTTATTTTTCCGCCAACAGCGTAAGAGCTCAAGACATGCAAGAGTACATTGAATTTTTCCAACAGAACATGATTCTATCTTTGGTTTGGGTAGGTCTTCTTGTCGCCTTTATCATGAACATCGTGAAATCAGCGACAGCCGCATACAAAGAAATCAACGTAAACCAACTGACTCATCTTATGAACCGTGAAAACGGCGTTGTAGTGGATATCCGTACCAAAGACGAGTTCAAAAAAGGTCATATCACCGACTCACTTCACATTTTACCGTCAGACATCAAAGCGGGTAACTTGGGTAGCCTTGAAAACCACAAATCAGACCCAATCATTGTGGTATGTAAGACAGGACAGACCGCTCAAGAAAGCGCAAACCTACTAGTAAAAGCTGGCTTCGAAAACGTGAGCCTACTAAAAAATGGTTTGATTGCGTGGAACGAAGCGAACCTGCCGTTAGTTCGCGGTAAGAAGTAGGAACGTGGCAAGAACGAAAGTTCGCGTTTAAACGCGCTTTTACCAAGCCTCGCGGACAAAAAACTGAGCAAATTGAAAGCAGTTGGAGCACTAAGTTGTGACGCTTTGCACGTAATACACGCTTCATCTAGTCAAGGTAGATTGGCTCAGTTAGTCTCAGGACATACCAGTTTTCTGAGCTTAGACGTTTCTAGGCTCAACAAATATTGATTTAAGGATTAAAAAATGGCTGAAGCAGCACCTCAAGACGCACAACAAAACTTCGCAATTCAACGCATCTTCCTAAAAGACGTTTCTTTTGAAGCGCCGAACTCTCCAGTAATTTTCCAGAAAGAGTGGAACCCAGACGTTAAACTAGACCTAGACACTCAAAGCCGTGAGCTTGGTGAAGGCGTTTACGAAGTTGTTCTACGCCTAACCGTTACTGTGAAGAACGAAGAAGAGACTGCGTTCCTATGTGAAGTTCAACAAGGTGGTATCTTCACTGCTGAACAAATGGAAGCTGGTCAACTTGCACATTGCCTAGGCGCATTCTGCCCGAACATCCTATTCCCATACGCTCGTGAAACTATCTCAAGCCTAGTCGTTAAAGGTACGTTCCCTCAACTGAACCTAGCGCCAGTAAACTTTGACGCGCTATTCATGAACTACCTACAACAGCAAGCTCAACAAGGCGAAGCTGAAGCGTAATTCACGTTTTATAAGTGACGAATAGCCACAGTGCTGACGTCACCGACTCAAATAAAATGCACAGAGCGTCTACCATCCGATGCAATGTGCATTTTTTATTTCTGACAAAAGTTCCTAGTTCCTAATCGCCAGAAGGCGTAAAATTTGACGATTAGGAACTAGATTCTACTAGTAGCAAGACAATTAGGCGGTAGCATGACACAAGCAAATACAAACAATGCTTACGGTAAAGACATCGCAATGACTGTGATTGGCGCAGGCTCATACGGCACCTCTTTGGCAATCTCACTCGCTCGTAACGGCGCGAACGTTGTTCTTTGGGGACACGAGCCAGAGCACATGGCTCGCCTAGAAGCAGACCGAGCTAACCATGCCTTCTTACCAGGTGTTGATTTCCCTGAAAGCTTGATCATTGAATCGGATTTAGAAAAAGCCGTTCAAGCAAGCCGAGATTTGTTGGTTGTGGTTCCAAGCCATGTCTTTGGCATCGTGCTAAACAGCTGTAAACCATTCTTGCGCGAAGACTCTCGCATCTGTTGGGCAACCAAAGGGCTTGAACCTGAAACGGGGCGCCTGCTGAAAGACGTCGCTTATGACATTATCGGTGAAAACTACTCACTAGCAGTATTGTCTGGCCCAACGTTTGCGAAAGAGCTCGCAATGGGTATGCCGACTGCAATTTCAGTTGCGTCTCCAGATTCTGAATTTGTTGCGGATCTACAAGAAAAAATCCACTGTAGCAAAACCTTCCGCGTATATGCCAATAGTGACTTTATTGGTATGCAATTGGGCGGTGCTGTGAAAAACGTTATTGCGATTGGTGCAGGTATGTCTGATGGTATCGGTTTTGGCGCCAACGCCCGTACTGCATTAATTACTCGTGGCTTGGCTGAAATGAGTCGCCTTGGTGCTGCGCTGGGTGCACAGCCAGAAACCTTTATGGGCATGGCAGGTTTAGGCGATCTTGTCCTGACATGTACCGATAACCAATCACGTAACCGACGCTTTGGCTTGGCATTAGGCCAAGGTAAAGACGTTGATACGGCTCAAGAAGAAATTGGCCAAGTGGTTGAGGGTTACCGCAATACAAAAGAAGTATGGCTACTTTCTCAACGTATGGGTGTTGAGATGCCGATAGTTGATCAAGTTTATCAAGTATTGTATCAAGGAAAAGATGCGCGCTTAGCAGCGCAAGATTTACTTGCTCGTGACAAAAAAGCCGAAGGAAAGTAGCAATCTACCGCCCTTTGCAGCTCATCTGAGAAAAATTGAAGTTGTCGGGTCACGGAAGAACCACTCTGGATATTGAGAATGAAACACTGCGAAAAACAAAAAGTCTGGAACAAAATTGTCTCAGAAGCCCGTGAAATGTCAGAACAAGAGCCTATGCTGGCGAGCTTCTATCATGCCACCATTATCAAGCATGAAAGTTTGTGTGCCGCTCTGAGTTATATTCTGGCTAACAAATTGAACACCGCTTCCATGCCAGCGATGGCTGTGCGTGAAGTGGTTGAAGAAGCCTTTGCAGCTGATCCAACCATCACTGACGGCGCGGCTTGTGATATTTGTGCCACGGTCAATCGCGACCCTGCTGTTTCAATGTACTCAATGCCATTGCTGTACCTAAAAGGCTATCACGCACTGCAAGGCTACCGAGTAGCAAACTGGCTATGGAAGCAAGGTCGTCACGCTCTTGCGACTTACCTACAAAATCAGATTTCGGTAGCATGTCAGGTCGATATCCACCCTGCAGCGCGCATTGGTAGTGGCATCATGCTCGACCATGCAACAGGCATCGTGATTGGTGAAACTGCCGTGGTCGAAAACGACGTGTCTATACTGCAAGATGTCACCCTTGGTGGTACTGGTAAAGAATGCGGTGATCGTCACCCGAAAATTCGCGAGGGTGTGATGATCGGAGCTGGTGCAAAGATTCTTGGCAATATCGAAGTCGGTGAAGGCGCGAAAATCGGATCTTGCTCTGTGGTATTGCAAGCCGTGCCTCCTCACACAACGGTGGCTGGCGTGCCTGCAAAAATCGTCGGACGTCCAAAAACGGACAAACCCTCTCTCGATATGGATCAAGGCTTTAACGGCAAGTCGCAAAGCTTTATCCATGGAGATGGTATTTAATCGTCAACAAACCTTTTTGACAACAACGTGGTAGGTAACTCTCAAGTGCGAAAACAAAATCACCCTGTTCTACGCTCGGCTATTTTATTAACTTGTGCTTTATCTGCCACTTATCCCATTACCTCCTCTGCTGTGAGTCAGCAAGAGCTCAAAGGCGTATCCAGTGAGATAAGCCGTCAGCGCAAATCGCTCTCTTCCCAAGAAAAGCAGCTCAATGAGTTACAGAAATCACTAAAAGATCAAGAGCTTGGTATTTCTAAGCTTGAGCGTGAAATACGACAAACCAAGTCTAACCTCGCACAAGCAGACAAAAACATAGAAAACCTGGAAGAGAAAATTGCCTTGCAAGAAGCACAGCGTCAAGAGCAAGAAGAAGAACTCAAACAGCTGCTGCAAACGTATTACGTAACCGAGCGAGCGAAGGCCAATGGTCACTTGTTAAATCAAGGTGTGGAAGAAGACCGCATGAGCCAATACTTCCAGCATTTAGCTAAAGCACGTGCTGAAGTGATTGATGCGATCACCAAAATAACCCAAGAATTAGCGCACAACAAAAACCAGCTCGAGCTAGAAAAAGAGCAAATCGAGACTCTGCTCAAGCAGCAATCCGAAAAACGTACAGCGCTAGCGAGTACACAATCCAAGCGTAAGCAAACCCTGAATAAAATTCAGAGCAGTATCAAGAATGACAAACGCTACTTAGCCGAGCTGCAACGCAACGAAACCCGTTTAAAAGCAGAGATCGCCAAAGCAGCGAAGCGTAATGCGGTGCCAATGGACGGACTCGGCAAACAGCGCGGTAAGTTGCCTTGGCCACTCAAAGGCAGTGTGTTACACAACTTTGGTACGCGACAAACCGGGCAGGTAAACTGGAAGGGCATGGTGTTGTCTGCCAACTATGGTCAACAAGTGAAAGCCGTTTATCCTGGTACTGTCGTATTTGCTGAGTATCTGCGCGGATACGGTTTAGTGGTACTGCTCGACCACGGAAAAGGTGACATGACCCTCTATGGTTACAACCAAGCGTTAACTAAAAAAGAAGGCGACCGAGTCACCGCCGGCGAAGTGATTGCTCTCGCGGGTGATACAGGTGGTCAAGACAGACCATCGCTGTACTTCGAAATTCGTCGTAATAGTGAAGCGCAGAATCCGAAATCTTGGTTAAAACGCTGATTATCTGACTCATAGACTTATAATAAAAAAGGAGCCACTCGGCTCCTTTTTTGTATTCATATTTTGGAAAATGCTATGCGTAGTAGGTTTCTACCGCATCAATAAAAGCATTCACATCATCTTTGCTTAACGCGTTGATTCCTGCCGCCGCCTCTCGCCCCCCACCTGTCGGGAACTGACCACACACGGCAACGGCACCTTGTTTATTGTTTAATGGGGCGCGGAGTGAAACCGTATAAGTACCATCTGCATTTTCAGTAAGTACCGCATGCGCAGAGTCAGGGGTTTGGTTTGCTAGCCAGTTGCCATAAACACCACTGATTCGGCGTGATGCCGCCGTGTTTGGTAACTCAAACAACTTCAGCTTACCACTCTCATGCATGGCAGGCACTGCGAGAGCCGCCTCCATGTCTTGTTGGTAAGCCGATTGCAATTGGTAGTATGGCGAGGCCGTATCTTCAATAGCTTCAAATGGTGACGTGTACTTCAGCAAAGCTCGGTACAGCTCCGCAGGGTGAAAGTGTAAATCTTCGACCTTCGATCCGTAGCCGTTGTAGTTAATTAAAGTACCCAGCTCTTTTAGCTGCTCTTTCTGTTGCTGCAACAAGCCCGCGTTATTCGCTAACTCATCGGCTTTAGCAATCATGTTATCGCCATAAGCCGCCGTAATCGCCCAGTCATGAAAACGCCCATCAAGCAACTTATCGACAATCAACGCCGTGCACATGTTGGCATCGAGATCGATGTGCGCATCCAAATTACCATGCTGAGGAATGTCGCCCGCTTTGTGATGATCGGCGTAAAAGACGTGCGCGCCTTGAGCCAAAGCTTGCTCTAGACCTGCCATGTTCTTTTCCATCGAAATGTCTAACACAGTCAGCTCATCACCCGCTTGCACGTCTACTTTTTCCACCAGCTTGATGTCGCGCTTTACACCGGTTATTAACTGGGCATCGACAGGATCAGCCAAACGCAATTGTAGAAGAGCAATGATGCCATCAGCATCACCATTAAAAATGTCGTAATTCATGGGGCGATAGTTCCTTTATCGAGAATCTTATCCCTGCAAGGGTTTTTAGCGTATGGGACTATTGTGCGTGGCATATTTGACAAGTCAACTCGAGCCACGACTCGAAAATGAGAGTGACTCTCGAAATATTAAGCAGTTTGACGTTTAACTGTGTAGATTGCTAACCGCATCTTCTAATAACAGTAGCTGCTCTAAGCCCTGCTCTGTTGCTAATGGCTTAACGACATTAAGCATCTGCAACATCCCTTGCTTCACCATTTGCTCAGTAATGTTGGTTTTTGAAGCCATCGCGGATTGATATGCCAACCAACTACACGCAATCAAGTGCAATGTACATACCAATGACTTCAACTGTTGTTGATCGACATTCAACAGCTTCATCGTTACGAACTCTTGCATAATAGCAATGAGGTTCGCTTGCAGCTTCTCTTGCACATCGATGTACTGTTCGTGTAGCTGTTCATCTCGTGACAAGATTTCTGGTAAGTTTGCGTAGAAAAAGCGGTATTTCCACATCAAGGTAAAAATAGAGTCTAGGTAGCTCTTCAGCATAGTCAGGCTCTCTTGCGAACCTTGAATAGGGGTAAATCTTTCTAAAAGTTCTGCTGAATAAAGCGCAAAGATCTCACGAACGATTTCTTGCTTATTGCGGAAGTGGTAATACAGATTACCAGGGCTAATTTCGATGTGATCGGCAATGTGATTGGTGGTGATGTTTCGCTCACCATGTTGGTTGAACAACTCCAGTGCCGCGTAGACGATTTTGTCGCGCGTTTTCATTGTTATCGTGTTCCCTCTTCATTAACGAATCGAGTATAGCGACTTCACCAACCTAGGTCGATAGAGGCTCCAAATACGGTAACATAACAGACCAGTTAAGATGCCAGTTGAGTTGGCGACAAGGTCTAACCAAGAAGTTTGTCGCCCTACATACCCTTGCAACCACTCAATAACGGCGCTGAATAGCAAAATACCAATCGCCACCGCCCAACGTTGACGCCAACGCCACACACAAAAACAACCTAAAAACGCAAAGCCGCTGTACGCCATAGCGTGCTGCATTTTGTCGAGATACGCGATATTACCCCGGTCTTGCAGTTCACCTGAACTCAGAGATAAAAAAGCGATCAATATGGCGTAGCTAAAGATGACGAAACGTGCAGCCGTCAGGTTCATTGGACGTCCTTATGCAATTGGAAATGGAAAGGCCGTCACTTGATCAATGTGGTCACAGCCCAGCGCCAGCATGATCAAACGATCGATACCCAACGCGACCCCTGCACAATCTGGCAACCCTGCTTCCAGTGCAGAGATCAGATGATAATCGATCGGCTGTGGTTTTAAACCCATTTCGATACGCTTTGCGTTATCTTGTTCAAAGCGCGCTAATTGCTCTTTCGGGTTATCCAGTTCATGAAATCCGTTCGCCAGCTCTATCCCCTTAAAGTACACTTCAAAACGATCCGCGACGCGATGATCTTGAGGATTGATTTTCGCAAGCGCCGCCTGTGATGCAGGGAAGTCGTACACAAAAGCTGGCACGTCCTGACCAATTTTGTTTTCTACTCCCACGCTAAATAGTAGTTGCAGCAGCGTATCGCGATCTTCTTCAGGCTCAGCAATGTCACTCAAACCCAGCTTGCTTGCCGCCGCTTTCAGCTCAGTCATCGAGCCTTCCAGTGGACACACACCCAACACATCAATGAAGGCTTGCTGATACGTCATGCGCTGCGCTGCGCCACACTTCAATACCAGCTGCAACAGGTCATCCATTTCATCCATCAATTTATGATGGTCAAAGCCAACGCGATACCACTCCAACATCGTGAATTCAGGGTTGTGGTAGCGACCATTCTCTTCATTACGAAATGCTTTGTTGATTTGATAAATACAACCGCTGCCCGCAGCCAAAAGGCGCTTCATATGGAACTCTGGGCTGGTCATAAAAAACAGCTTACTGCCATCGGCATAGCCTGGGCCAACAAACTCGGTTTGGAAAGTATGCAAATGAATGTCAGTCACGGTTGCGTGACTCATGGCTGGCGTATCGACTTCCATCACCTGTCGGTCAGCGAAGAATTGTCGAATCGACGCGATTAACGTCGCACGTTGACGAAGTTGGTCAATGGAAGCAGTAGGTTGCCAGTTGGTTTGCATAACAAGTCTCTCAAACTTTAATTCAGCGAGGAAAGCCTCATTCTACATGCTTTTTACTCTTCAAGAAGAGAGGAATATCCCTTCTTCTTTTTACTAATGTGCTCGCCAATTTGAGGCAAGCATTACTCGTGCCGCAGCACAAAAAACACTCAGTTAAAAACCTATTATCCATGCGGTTAATGTCACGCAACACAGGTTTAACATCCCTAATGTTAATGCTTGAGGGCCAAAACCTCGATGCCGTGATAGCAGTCACATAACCTATAAATTCTATGCCCTTAAGTGCATTACCGAAGCAAAAACCCAATTACATCAATTTTTCTGCCATGTGGCTCATCTACACTAACCCTACTACTTTTGGGGAGTTCTTTTTAAAGAGCGCCTCGTAATGACAATAACAAGCGGATTTCCGCAATCACACACTGGAGGATAACTGTGCAAATTATCACCACAGATATCGCAGTCATCGGCGCAGGCGGCGCTGGTCTTCGTACTGCTATTGCAGCGGCTGAAGCAAACCCAGACTTAGAAGTCGCTCTGATTTCTAAAGTTTATCCAATGCGCTCCCACACGGTCGCTGCAGAGGGTGGCTCAGCAGCAGTTATCAAGGATGAAGATAGCTTAGACAACCACTTCAACGACACTGTTGGCGGTGGTGACTGGCTATGTGAACAGGATGTTGTTGAATACTTTGTAGAGAACGCGACTCGCGAAATGATCCAAATGGAGCAATGGGGTTGCCCATGGAGTCGTAAAGAGAACGGTGAAGTCAACGTACGCCGCTTTGGTGGTATGAAGGTTGAACGTACTTGGTTCGCTGCAGACAAAACTGGCTTCCACATGCTTCATACGCTATTCCAGACATCAATGAAGTACAGCAACATCAAACGTTTTGATGAGTACTTTGTGGTGGATCTGCTTGTTGATGAAGGCGAAGTTCAAGGTCTGATTGCTATTCACATGTCTGAAGGCGAGCTTGTTACTATCAAAGCAAAATCGGTTGTTCTAGCAACAGGTGGCGCGGGCCGTGTTTACCACTGTAACACCAACGGTGGTATCGTAACGGGCGATGGTATGGCAATGGCTTACCGTCACGGCGTTCCTCTACGTGATATGGAATTCGTTCAATACCACCCAACCGGTCTTCCAGGCACAGGTATCCTGATGACGGAAGGTTGTCGTGGTGAAGGCGGTATCATCGTTAACAAGAACGGCTATCGTTACCTACAAGATTACGGCATGGGCCCTGAAACTCCAGTTGGCCAACCGAAGAACAAATACATGGAACTGGGTCCTCGTGACAAAGTTTCTCAAGCTTTCTGGCACGAACAACAGAAAGGCAACACCATCAAACACCCACTGGGTGACGTGGTGCACCTAGACCTTCGCCATCTTGGTGAAGAGTACCTACAAGAGCGTCTACCGTTCATCTGTGAGCTAGCAAAAGCTTACGTAAACGTGGACCCTGCAAAAGAGCCAATTCCAATTCGTCCAACCGTTCACTACACCATGGGTGGTATTGAAACGGACGGCGGTTGTGAAACTCGCATTAAAGGCCTATTCGCGGTGGGTGAATGTGCGTCTGTTGGTCTTCACGGTGCAAACCGTCTAGGTTCTAACTCACTGGCTGAGTTCGTGGTATTTGGCCGCGTAGCGGGTGAAAATGCAGTGAAACGCGCAGCAGAATTCAAAGGCTGGAACGACGCGGCAATTGACGCGCAAGTCAAAGCCGTTGAAGAGCGCATCGCGAAACTGATGAACCAAGAAGGCGACGAAAACTGGGCAGAAATACGCACAGAAATGGGCCACACCATGGAAGCGGGCTGTGGTATATACCGCCAAGAAGATTTGATGCAAGCGACTATCGACAAAATCACTGAGTTGAAAGAACGCTACAAACGCATCAGCATCAAAGACAAAGGTAAAGTGTTCAACACAGACCTTCTATACGCAATCGAAGTGGGTTACGGCCTAGAAGTCGCAGAAGCGATGGTTCACTCTGCGATTCTACGTAAAGAGTCGCGCGGCGCGCACCAACGTCTAGACGACGGTTGTACAGAACGTGATGACGTGAATTTCCTAAAACACTCACTTGCTTTCTACAAGCCAGAGTCAGCACCAAGTATCGATTACAGCAATGTGACCATCACTAAGTCACAGCCAAAAGCTCGTCTATACGGTGAAGCAGCAGAAAAAGCAGCGGCTGAAGAGAAGAACGCAGAGGAGCAAGCATAATGTCAGCAAATCGCATTCAAAAAGTAGACATCCTGCGTTACGACCCAGAGAAAGATGCAGAACCATACAAGCAAACATTCGAAGTCCCATTCGATGAAACCATGTCTGTACTTGACGCACTTGGTTACATCAAAGACCACCTAGACAAAGATCTGTCTTACCGTTGGTCTTGCCGTATGGCGATCTGTGGTTCTTGCGGCATCATGGTGAACAACGTACCGAAACTTGCTTGTAAGAGCTTCCTACGTGACTACCCAGACGGTGTGACTATCGAGCCTCTAGCGAACTTCCCAATCGAGAAAGACTTGATTGTTGATATGACGCCATTCATCGAGCGCCTAGAAGCAATCAAACCATACATCATTGGTAACGATCGTAAACCAGAAGACGGTACGAACTTGCAAACGCCAGAACAGATGGCGAAATACAAGCAATTCGCTGGCTGTATCAACTGTGGTCTGTGCTATGCAGCATGTCCTCAGTTTGGTCTTAACCCAGAGTTCATCGGTCCTGCTGCACTAACGCTAGCCCACCGCTACAACCTAGACAGCCGTGACAACGGTAAAGATGAGCGCATGAAGCTTATCAACGGTGAAAACGGTGCTTGGGGTTGTACGTTTGTTGGTTACTGTTCTGAAGTTTGTCCGAAGAACGTTGACCCAGCAGCGGCAGTAAACCAAGGCAAAGTGGAGTCTTCTATGGACTTCGTGATTGCTATGTTGAAACCTGATGGTTCACCAAAGAAAGTGGAGGCATAAGGATGAGCAATCGTAAACCTTACGTTCGTGAAGTAAAACGCACTTGGTGGAAGAACCATCCTTTCTACCGCTTCTACATGCTACGTGAAGCTACGGTGCTTCCGTTAATCCTATTCACTCTGTTCCTAACTTTCGGTTTAGGTTGCTTGGTGAAAGGTCCTGAAGCATGGCAAGGTTGGTTAGCATTCATGGCGAACCCAATCGTAGTCGCAATCAACATCGTTGCACTACTCGGTAGCCTATTCCACGCTCAAACTTTCTTCAGCATGATGCCACAAGTAATGCCAATTCGTTTGAAAGGCAAACCAGTGGACAAGAAGATCATCGTATTGACTCAGTGGGCCGCTGTTGCGTTTATCTCACTGATCGTTCTCATCGTGGTGTAAGGAGCTGAGCAATGAAACCGAATTATAGTGTAAACACATCACCAAAACGTTCTGATGAGCCAATCTGGTGGGGTCTGTTTGGCGCAGGTGGTACTTGGTTCGCGATGATCACGCCAATCACCGTTCTTGTGCTAGGTATCTTGGTCCCACTAGGCGTGATTGACGCAGAAGCGATGAGCTACGAGCGTGTCTCTGCCTTCGCAACCAGCATCATCGGTGCGCTATTCATCATTGGCACGCTAGCATTGCCAATGTGGCATGCAATGCACCGTGTACACCACGGCATGCACGACCTTAAATTCCACACTGGTGTGATTGGTAAAATTGCATGCTATGCATTTGCAGGCCTCATCACTGCACTAGCAGTTATCTTTATCTTCATGATTTAAGAGACTGACCAAAAAAGAAAAAGCTGGCTAAATGCCAGCTTTTTTATTGCTTTGGGTTACCCATGATCTTTTTGCTTTTTAAGCTTTTGACCACCCATGATCTTATTGCTGTGCGACCTTCTTTGTCTGGTCCATAAGACCCAGAGCACCAAAGCCAGTAATCACATCTAGGTTTGTTTTCAAGCCCGTTTCGTCACTTCCACCAATGTAATTTTGTGGCATCTGAACTTGGAAGTTTTGCAAATTGTTGTACAGCGAGTTCGCTACGTCTCGATTCAATTCTGCCAAGTAAACTTCACGGTTTGCTCCTAACGCTGCATACTTACCTTTTAGGACTTCAGATTCTGCGCGACCTTTCGCTAATATCGCTTTCGCTTCAAACTCAGCAGAAAGTGCGTTCGCTTTTTGAATCGCTAAGTTAGCCTCTGCGATAGCTAGCTCTTTCTCCTTCTCGACTTCAGCAAGTCGTTTGGTTTTTTCCACTTCAACGATTTCACGCTCTGCAATCTGACGCGCCACTTCCACTTCTTTTTGTTGAGCAATAATTGCGAGTTCTTTACCACGCTGGGCGTCTTGCACCTCACGTGTTCGTTGAATCTCTTTGCGTAACTGCTCGGTCTCTGCCTGTGCTTTCGACGTTTCTTGTTCCTGAATCGCGCGAATACGATCCGCCACTAAACGCTTTTTATCTGCCAATAGCTGATCTAATTGCTTTTCTGGCTGCGGGTCACCAATGGTCACCTGCGTCACTTGAATACCGTATTGTTGTAACGGATTGTCTTGACGAATTGGTTGCCCGGTTTTGTCTACGACTGGCACAGTTTTCCATACCAGTTGATTGGTGCGCTGTAATTGGTTCGGATTAGCTTGATTCACCCCAACAGGCGCAAGATCCAACTCTTCCACTTCAACCTGACGTCGCTCTGTTAGATAAATCCCCTCTCGTAACTGATCGCCAAGTTTCGATTTGAACTGGTTCAAACCACCTTGGAAAAACTCTTCACCCGTGTATTGGGTTGCGGTAATCACCGTTACGTTACGTGCGTTCTTTACAAGCAGCGCATCGATCAAGTTACTGTTGTTGCGGAACTCTTTATGCATCTTCTTCACCGCTTCAGGGTCATTACTGAGCTTAAAGCGGAATGTTACGGGGATCTGACCAATATAGGTGTCGGCAAATCGAACCTGAATCGCATCAAGACGTTGATAAAAATCTTCGCCCTTGCTGTTACCGAATGACACGGTGATCACTTGGTCATACTTGGTGATTTTGGACAGAAATGGCATACGAAAATGAATGCCAGGTTCAGTAAACACATCCAACTCACCAGTAATATTATTCTGATGCACGTAGCTGTAACCCGCATCGGTCATCAGCACCGAGCTATTAATCGTTAAGCCTATTGCCAACAGCGGTACGCCAAATACGGCTGCTTTTAATCCTTTATGTAGTAACTGACGTCTTTCTTCCACCTTTAAACCCCTTCCTAAACCTCTGCTTTCCATTTTGTTCTCCTTTTTTGGATTGTTACTGAGTTAAATCGATAAAAATCAGATTGCTATGCAACTCAGAAACAAGTACTAATGTATCAAAATGTTACATTAAGGAATAATCGACAGATTCATGGAACAAATAAGATTTTTACGAATAATACAAAATCATCAAAAATTTGCGGAGGATATCGATGTTTTACGCAGAGGGATTAAAAGAGAAGAATCACAGGCAATAAAAAAGGCCGCCGAAGCGACCTTTCTAACAATCATATAAAGTGCTTACTTCACACGACCTACGTATTCAGCAGTACGAGTATCTACGCGAATCACTTCACCAATTGAGATGAACAGAGGAACACGAACAACAGCGCCAGTTGATAGCGTCGCTGGTTTACCGCCAGTACCTTGAGTATCACCTTTCAGGCCTGGATCTGTGTCTACAACTTCTAGCTCAACGAAGTTTGGTGGAGTAACAGTAATTGGGTTACCGTTCCAAAGAGTGATCATACAAGTGTTGTTTTCTACCAACCACTTAGCGTTTTCACCTACCGCTTTTGCATCCGCTGCGATCTGTTCAAACGTTTCACTGTTCATAAAGTGGTAGAATTCGCCGTCTGAATATAGATAATCTAGGTCGATATCCATTACGTCTGCCACTTCACAAGTGTCACCAGACTTGAATGTTTTCTCTAGCACTTTACCAGAAAGAAGTTTACGAATTTTAACACGGTTGAACGCTTGGCCTTTACCTGGTTTAACGTATTCGTTTTCCAGAATTACACAAGGCTCGTTATCAAGCATTAACTTAAGACCGCCTTTAAATTCATTGGTGCTAACTGTAGCCATTTTTTCCTCTTACATTCTTAGAGCTAAATTCAATGCCGCACATAATAACCCGAAAAGTCGAATCTGTTGAGCAAAACTGGCTCAAACAGTTGGCGAATGGGATCTCTGATCCTGCAAAATTGCTCGAAATACTGGAAATTGATCCTTCACCGTGGCAAGACGGGTTTGCCGCGCGCAAGCTGTTTGCACAGCGTGTACCGCAAAGTTTTGTCGATAGGATGGAGAAAGGCAACCCTAAAGACCCTCTTTTACGTCAGGTTTTACCACTGAGCGACGAATTTGAGGTGCATCCGGGTTACTCCAATGATCCATTGGAAGAGCAGGACAATGAAGTCCCTGGCCTGCTACACAAGTATCGCAACCGCGCCCTGATGATTGTCAAAGGTGGCTGCGCGGTAAATTGCCGTTACTGTTTTCGTCGTCACTTCCCTTATCAAGAGAACAAAAGCGGGAAACAAGCCTGGACCAAGTGCTTAGAGTACATGGCACAACAACCAGAGTTGAACGAAGTCATCTTCTCAGGTGGTGATCCATTAATGGCAAAAGACGATGAGATTCATTGGCTTTTAGAGCACATTGCTCACATTCCTCACATCAAACGTCTGCGTATTCATAGCCGTTTACCTGTGGTGATTCCAGCTCGAGTCACTGATGAACTATGCCAACTTCTGCAAGCATCAAGGTTACAAATCATCCTCGTCACTCACATCAACCATGCCAACGAAATCAATGACGAATTTGCTGAACAGATGTTCAAGCTCAAAAGAGCGGGCGTTACGCTTCTAAACCAAGGCGTTCTGCTGAAAGGCGTGAATGATTCGGTAGAAGCTCAAGTGGCGTTAAGTGAGGCCTTATTTGACGCGGGTATCTTGCCTTATTACCTCCACGTTCTTGATAAGGTGCAAGGCGCAGCGCACTACTTTATTTCGGACGAAGAAGCGAAAGCTATTATGCGCGGACTCATCACGCGTGTATCAGGTTATCTGGTACCAAAACTCACACGAGAAGTTGGTGGCAGGCCAAGTAAAACGCCGTTGGATTTGCATTTAGAATAAGCTCTGACACTCAATTAAATTTGTCGTCTAGATTGATTATTTTTGTTCGCTTTGCACGGTAAGTCTATGCATACTCCGCACTTTTGGAGGTCAAGATGCATACAGCATTCGAACAAATTTTCGATCTTGGCCCATTCAGTTGGCCTGCCCTACTATGCTGCGCCATTAATGGGCTCATGATCGGTATAGAGCGCCAAACTCGTGGTAAACCGGTTGGCATTCGCACAGCAATATTAATTATTTCAGGCACCTACCTGTTTATGTCGATGGCAGTGTCGTTATCGCCAAATACACTTGATCAAGCACGAGTGCTTGGTCAGATCATTACTGGCGTCGGCTTCTTAGGCGCTGGCGTTATGATGACACTTGATGGAAAAATCCATGGCGTAACATCCGCGGCTGTAATATGGGTGCTAGCAGGTTTAGGTTTGATGATAGGTTTGGGTTATTTAACGCAGTCGGTGGTTATTACTCTCCTGACACTAACCGTGTTGTTAGGTGTGGATAAAGCAGAAAACCACATCAAAGCATTACGCCGCGGTGTTCATCAAAGAATTCAACAACGCAAAACTTCATCACGATTAATTAAATAGTTAACGCTCCGAGAAACTCGCTTCATCTCATCAGTAATTAAAGAGCCCTCGACAAACATCGAGGGCTTTCTGTATATAAAGATTCTGACTTTCTCAGGGATTACTTAGCAAAGTTGATGAGTGGGAAACACTTGAAGAAACCGTTATCCGCACAGTTCAAAAGACCAATTTGCACGCCATCGATTTGATCGGTCATGTTGAAGAAACCAAACTGGAAATTAGACTTCTTAGAGATACTCGCTAAGCCCACATCCGCCATGGTGTAGCCTTCAGAATAGTTCACCGCGCTCCAGTTCAAGCCTTTTACGTTGTTCGTAATGTTAACAGCACCCAAGTTAACACCCGTCGTCTGACCTTGGTTCCAGTTAACTAAGCCTAAAGACGCGCCTTTCATTTCTTGATTTACTTTTGCTGCACCAAAAAACAGACCAAAGTTCACACCTGTCGTACGATCCGTTTCTGACATACCAAGCAGTGAAAAGTCGACACCTTTAACCTCATTTACCTGCCCATGCAGCACAGCTAAACGAACGCCACCAACTGAAGAATTAGAAGGTGCGTTTGTGTTATCGATAGTAGAGAACATCACAGGTGTACTGTCGGCAAAAGCAACAGGTGATGCGATAGCGGCTGCAACCGCCAATGACGTCATAAGCTTTTTCATTTTCATCTCCATGATGGGAAGCAACAATTTACAACATAGTGTAATGTTCAGATTTTGCTCTGTCCCCGTTCAAAAAGTGTTAGCAATAGGTCAGATTTAACCATCTGACTCAAAAGAAAAAATATTTCTCTTCGATTTTTTGCTTCTGAAATGGCGCTTGTTACGCTCAAAAATTTCATGATAAGCCACACCAGGACGTCATGTTTCTCAGGTGGCACGCATAAAAAAGTCGAGGCATCTGCCTCGACTTTTAAAGGTTTGGTCGGTTATCTTTCCGCTATAAGGGCTTCCTTAGAGCGATGAGATAAGCTGGCTGTCGGGTAGCGGCGACGCATTACTGCGCCACCGCCCCCTAAGAACCGTACGTGCGAGTTTCCCCGCATACGGCTCAAGCCTTTATGAACCCGCACTTAAGTACGAGCCAGCAACTAGCTCTTGTCTTTTGGTGGACATGGATCATTTCCATAGGAGTCACGGTCACGGATTTTCCCATCACGCCCTTGAATGACCAGTTCACTTTCTTGATTTCGAGCTATCTCTCTAGCGGCATCGATCGCTTCTTGCTGAGTTCTGTGGTGGGAAGTATCACGAGTGTTTCCTTCACCTCTAACAGCCCACCCTTCTTCACGCTGAACGACCCATTGGTTTTTTCCCCATAATATATTTACTCCATTATGAGCATAATTGCTCATTGATGGTATATAGGGCATCTGTACATAATTCAATCGATTCCATCACCTATTCCAAGATTGATGAATGTAATTGTCTATGACAGTTGATATGCAACATCATCAAATTCGAGCTCATGTCCGTGCCGCCATCCACTCTTCTGACGATATGGTGAATATCCCATTCATCTTCTGAGTGAAACTGCTGGTGACACACCGCACATTTGTAGTCTTGTCTTTCGACAATCTTCCATAGCTTCCAGTTACCCGCCAAAGATTTCTTCAATCTTTGCATTTTCAGACGCTCAAAATATTGCTCGTCTTCCGGTAGGTAACAATTCGCTGTTGCCCGAATTTTCACATGTTTATCGACTTTCACTCTCGCTGAACTCAGCAAGCGGTAGTGACCGTCTTCCCCTTTCGGTTTCGGTGCACTGAATACCCAGTTTCTATCACCCACTGTTTTAAAGTATTTTTCTTTAATCCAGCGTTTACGGCGATTCAAATGGATTCGGCGACACCACTGCCATAACATTTTCCAGATACGATAATCGATATACTTGAATGTCTCACTCGCACATACCCAGCGGTGGTAGTTGCACCATCCTCTGAGCATCGGGTTCAACTTCGCTATCACCGCTGAAGCTGGCACCGTTTTATGGCTGTTGAGATAATCTCGTATACCGCGCAGAAAATTCTTCACGTTTTTCTTTGACGGCTTAATCAACATCTTGCCGTCGTATTTACGCAAATTCTGCCCGAGAAAATCGAACCCGTCGTCTATATGCGTGATCAGCGTTTTTTCTGCTGACAATTGCAACCCACGTTCTGCCATAAAGGCTTCAACTATTGGTAAGACCTTATCTTCTAGTAGCTCTTTCGAGATCCCAGTGACGATGAAGTCATCTGCATAACGCACATAGTTGACCTTAGTTTTGTAACTGGCTTTTGTGTTCTTCTTCCCGAAGTGGGATTCGAGCACCGTTTCCAGTCCGTCTAAGGCCATATTGGCGAGTACAGGTGAGATAATCCCACCTTGCGGTGTACCCGCCTCCGTCGAGTTAAACTTCCCAGATTCCATGAATCCGGCTTTCAGCCATTTCTTAAGTATCGCCTTATCCATAGGAATATTGGCGATAAGCCAGTCATGGCTGATAAAGTCAAAACACCCTTTGATATCACCCTCCAGTACCCAACGGGCACTGGCCTTGCGACTGAGGTTCACGAAACATTGTTCGATAGCATCAGCACAAGAGCGATTCGGGCGAAAGCCATAGCTGTTTCGATCCGCCGTGGTTTCCGATATGGGTTCAAGAGCTAACAGGTATAGTGCCTGCATTGCTCTATCACGCATGGTTGGTATTCCCAGCGGCCTACGCTTGCCATTAGCTTTAGGAATATAGACTCGCCTCAGCGGACTTGGCTTATAGCCTTTACGCATCAGTTGGTCTATAGCTCCCCATTTCAAGGCAGGAGTGTTCCAGATTTCTCCATCAACACCCGGTGTGTTTTTCCCTCTGTTTTCAGTGACGCGCCGAATGGCTATCACCTTGGCAGCAAACGAACGAGTTAACATGCGTTGCAGTCTTTTGACCTGTCGCCAGTCAGACTTTTTCGTTGCCTTTGCGATCCGTACCTGTAGCCCTCTCACCGTACGATACATTAGTGACCAGTCGATGCTGTGCCACTGCTGTGTCTGGTGGGAGGATGCAGATACGTCAATTTGCATTGAAGTATGCACCTTGCTTTCCTCCATTAACGATAAGTTAAACAAGCAACACAAGGCGCATCTGTGCCCCATAGGGCAGAGATTTACCCTATGAGGCTTGAACTTGTTGCTGACAGTACCCTAGATCCTCAAATAGGAAAGGTAACGCCCACAATTGGACTCTGACAGTTTCAACTACCGTAAACTTGACGGCTTTACTGATTTTCACGCAATTAAAGACCAAGCAGACGTGGGCCCCGTTTCCGGTGAAAGCACGTTGGCTTTCTATCCAGCTCATTACAAGTTGGCTTTCGCTTTTTCTGCTCTCCTGTGCCCGCATCCTCAACAGCGCCTCTTACGAGATGCCTGCCCTATTGGGGCAAAGATACGGGGTTTCCGAGTTCCGTTTTCATTACACGAGTTACTTAGGTTCTACCTATCCACCGATGGCGCATGAGTCAGCGTATCCCCAGATGTAAAAGAGATAACCGGCCATATACCTTTTGGTCAGAGCGTTAGTGGCGACTAATCTTCCCAAAGGGATACTTAGTCGTCACGACAATAGCGTTACGCTCGTCGCGGCTGACGGTGTTTATCAGTAGTTCACTTACGTTAACCATATAACTCAGCCTAGCCCCTCAACCACCTGCTATTGGCGATTGTCTTAACCTTCACTTCGCAGCAAGGATTAACCACTTGCGTGGGGGTACATTGTCAGGAAGCTCCGCACACCGCGTTACCGCAGATGCACTATCCCTAGGCTACTATTGGCTGAACAATAGGTCTCACTGTCCAATCACTTACCCGTTCGAGTATGAAATTGGTTAAGACAATAATGAAAACAGCTTCGCACCGTGTAGGTGGCTCAAGCTTAAATAAGACACGAATATTCCCGTTACTTCACAGACACTGATAGCGCTGCTTCAACGTATATCATTCGCCTAAAGCGAGGGACACAGACTTTCGCCCATGCCTAAAATCGGACCTCTTACGAGGACCGATATTCGGGCTTGGGTTAAGCCCGAATATCGGGTTTTATTTATTTGCTATTTCGGCGGGTGGGATAGTAACCACGACATAAAATTAGTGGTTACTATGGACGTAGCCCGCTCGGCTAGCTACCTACGCGACTCTCGTCGCACTACATCATGCCGCCCATACCACCCATGCCACCCATGCCGCCCATGTCAGGCATCGCTGGCGCGTCTTTTTGCGGTAGGTCAGTAACCATCGCTTCAGTTGTGATCATCAGACCTGCAACCGATGCTGCGAATTGTAGTGCAGAACGAGTAACTTTAGTTGGATCTAGGATACCCATTTCTAGCATGTCGCCGTATTCGCCTGTTGCCGCGTTGTAGCCGTAGCTACCTTCACCCGCTTTCACGTTGTTCGCAACAACTGAGTCTTCCTCACCTGCGTTCTTCGTGATTTGACGGATTGGCGCTTCCATTGCACGTAGTGCAACGCGGATACCAACGTTTTGTTCTTCGTTGTCACCCGTTAGGTGAGCAATCTTAGATGCCGCGCGGATAAGTGCAACACCACCACCAGCAACAACACCTTCTTCAACCGCTGCGCGAGTTGCGGCTAGCGCATCTTCTACACGGTCTTTCTTCTCTTTCATTTCAACTTCAGTCGCAGCACCAACTTTGATTACTGCAACACCGCCAGCCAGTTTAGCTACGCGCTCTTGTAGTTTCTCTTTGTCGTAGTCTGAAGTTGCGTCTTCGATTTGTTGACGAATCTGAGCAACACGGCCAGAGATCATCTCTTCTTCACCGATACCATCGATGATAGTCGTGTTTTCTTTCGTGATAGAAACACGCTTCGCTTGACCTAGATCTTCTAGTGCAACTTTTTCTAGCTCTAGACCGATCTCTTCAGAAATCACAGTACCGCCAGTTAGGATAGCGATGTCTTGTAGCATTGCTTTACGGCGGTCACCGAAGCCAGGTGCTTTCACAGCTGCAACTTTTACGATGCCACGCATGTTGTTCACAACCAATGTTGCTAGCGCTTCGCCTTCTACATCTTCTGCAATGATAAGCAATGGACGAGATGCTTTCGCGACAGCTTCTAGCGTTGGAAGAAGCTCACGAATGTTTGAGATCTTCTTATCAACAAGAAGAATGAATGGGTTTTCTAGATCAACACTGCCTGATTCTTGGTTGTTGATGAAGTAAGGAGACAGGTAACCGCGGTCGAACTGCATACCTTCTACTACGTCTAACTCGTCTTGTAGCGCCTGACCTTCTTCAACCGTGATAACGCCATCACGACCCACACGCTCCATTGCTTCTGCAATGATATTACCTACGCTTGCGTCTGAGTTTGCAGAGATAGTACCAACCTGCGCGATCGCTTTTGTGTCGTTACATTCAACAGAAAGCTCTTTTAGTTGCTCAACTGCCGCGGCAACAGCTTTGTCGATACCACGCTTAAGATCCATTGGGTTCATGCCCGCTGCGACTGCTTTTAGACCTTCGTTAACGATAGATTGCGCTAGTACCGTTGCTGTTGTTGTGCCGTCACCCGCTGCGTCGTTTGCTTTAGACGCAACTTCTTTAACCATTTGTGCGCCCATGTTCTGGAACTTATCTTCCAGCTCGATTTCACGCGCTACTGATACACCATCTTTAGTGATAGTTGGTGCACCAAAAGATTTGTCTAGAACGACATTACGTCCTTTAGGACCCAGTGTTACTTTTACTGCGTCAGCCAGAACGTTTACACCTTCCAGCATTTTAACTCGTGCGTCATTACCAAATTTAACGTCTTTAGCAGCCATCTTTGATTTCCTTTCTAAAATTCTTTGTGTGTAATTTCGTAATTGAATCTGAGCAAAAAATTACTCAATGATTGCTATTATTCAACGATCGCCATGATGTCGTTTTCAGACATGACAAGCACTTCTTTACCGTCGATTTTTTCAGTTTTTGTACCGTAACCTTCAGCGAAGATAACGGTATCACCGACTTTAACGTCTAGTGGCAGTACGGTGCCGTTTTCTAGGATGCGGCCTTTACCCACAGCTAGAACAACACCGCGAGTCGATTTTTCTGCAGCAGAACCAGTCAGAACGATGCCACCAGCAGACTTAGATTCAACTTCTTTACGTTCAACGATAACTCGGTCATGTAATGGACGAATGTTCATCGGTCGTCTCTCCTGAAAATTTCCATGTTTATTTGATAATTGTCCTTAGGGACTGTAGCCCCAGACACGTGATCCCTATATAAGGGGTCGAAGCAGCGATCCCAAGGGGGTGGCACAAAATTTTTGTGACTTAGTTAAAATAACGAACAACTAGGCAACGGTTTGCGTTAGAAATGCTCACTCGCTCGGCATCTCGCTTTCTTGTATCCTTGCAGTTTGCTCACCAGATAGTTGTCACACATGCAGGAAAATAACAAGCTGGAACCCCAAGCGACCGATAAGCATGGTTTGTTGACCGCACCCATTCCTGAAACGCTGCGGAAAATGACCGTACCCATGACCATGGGCATGATCGCAATTTTGATGTTTAACTTGGTGGACACGTTTTTTATCTCGTTGCTTGGCACTCAAGCGCTAGCAGCTATCAGCTATACCTTCCCTGTCACCTTTGCGGTTAACTGCATTACGATGGGGATTGGGATGGGACTATCGACCAATATTGGTCGCTTGCTTGGGCAAGGTCATGCACCACAAGCTGCTCGGTTCACCACCCACGGTTTGTTGTTAGCCGTGTTACTTGTGGCTATCGCGTCTTCTATTGGCTTTACCACCATTGCGCCATTGTTTCGTTTTCTTGGTGCGTCTGATGATCTCATCCCTCTTATTGAGCAATATATGCAGGTCTGGTATCTCACCATTCCTCTGCTAGTGATCCCAATGGCGGGCAACAGTGCTATCCGAGCTACTGGCGACACAAAGACACCAGCAAAAGTCATGATGTTGGCTGGTTTGATTAATGGCATGCTCGATCCATTGTTGATTTTCGGTTATGGCCCTTTTCCGGAACTTGGCATTCAAGGCGCAGCCATAGCAAGTGCCTTTAGCTGGTTAGGTGCTTTGTGTGGCTCATTCTATGTGCTAATTAAACGGGAAAAATTGCTTGCTCAACCCCAATGGGCTTTGCTGAAACAAGACTGGCAACAGACACTAAAAATTGGTACCCCTGCAGCGCTATCAAACGCGATGAATCCGTTGTCCGGTGCCATTCTGATGATGCTGTTATCCAACCACGGTACAGCGGCGGTTGCTGCTTACGGCGCAGCGCAGCGTATTGAGTCTATATTGATTTTAGTATTGATGTCGCTGACCTCTGCCCTCACACCGTTTATGGCACAAAATTTAGGAGCCAAACAACCGCAACGAGCCTTTTCCGGTTTATTTATTAGCATGCGTTTTGCAGTGGTATTCCAAGGGTTTATCTTCTTGATGATGGTGCCACTGAGCATTCCTCTGGCTGCGCTGTTTTCTCAGGAAGATGCGGTGAAAAACCTGCTTTGGCATTATTTACTGGTGGTGCCATTTAGTTATGGCTTCCAAGGCATAGTGATGATGTTAGTCAGTGGTTTGAATGCGATGCACAAGCCATTGCGTGCATTCCAGTGGAGCTTTATGCGGCTGTTCATTTTTACCTTGCCATCGGCGTGGATCGGGAGCCAAATCTACAGTATTGAAGGCTTGTTTATCGGTATCGCGGTTGGGAATACGTTGGGTGGGCTACTGGGCTACTTGTTTGCGCTGCGCGAGCGAAAATTAACGCTCATAGAGCAGAGCAGCGTGTCTTAACACTCGTCTATCGCTAGTTTCTTTTTGTTGATTCTCAAATGTAAATTACCACCTTCTAAAGAAGGTGGCTTTGTGTGAGCCCCCTAAAAGGGGGCCTTTGTTTAGTCCAGCGC
>NZ_JAWOWF010000055.1:0-32239 GCF_033340295.1 Vibrio sp. 1401 | reverse complement strand
TTTAAAATACAAAACGCCCGATGAAGTACATCGAGCGTTTTAGTTAAAAAGTGTCAACCCATATCAGGACGGGTCAAATCTACTTTCTGTGTCCGTAATTCTACGTAATGCTGAACACGTAGCTTGTTGAAGAGCAGTTATAGCGCTTCTCCAAAGACTAAAAAGCAAAGCTGTTCATATTCTTCGGTGTTACCAGCAAAAAGAGAGTCAACAATTTGCTCTTCCTTCTTCCCCGACAGTTTCATTTTTCTTGCTTCACGTAGTGTTAGTACCAAGCAAAGCTCTTTAGAAATATTCATGTCACAGCCAGGAGTCCACTGATTGATGGCTCTTGTTAACGTTGAGTGCGCTAGTTTAGGAGACAGCGTCAATACTTCATGTCTTACTACTGTCAGTAGATCGGTTTGCAGATCCGAGCGTTCGGCTGTTGTTGCTAGCTTCTCGACGAGCGCTTTTAGTAGCGGTGAAGGCTTCACAAAGCCCGCCTGTTGTGAGAACTCGTCATTTAAACGCACAGAAAAATCACAACGATATACACGAGAATTAGGTAAAAAGGTGAGGGAGCTCAAACATCCTTGAGGAATCCAAAAATATTGGCCTGGTTCAATGGCATACTCCTGCTTACCCAATTTAATGACGGCTAACCCTTCGATGACAGATAGTAGACTGTGCTTCAGTGCTTTTTTACGCGCAGCTACATCAAGAAAGGGGTATTTAGCGTCGTGAAATTCAATTGCGTAGTTCATTATGAGTACCAGTGTTTTTTGGCGCTAAGGGTAACGTTAAACCCATACGATTCCAACCTGCTGAGAGAATTTTTTAGCATGATAAATGGTGGCTTAACTGGTATGACCATGTTAAAAGTATGGGTTGAAATGCTGCTTGTCAGCAAAACTATGCGTAAAATGTGCCAGCTTTTTTTGATATGTAATGAACAATGACAGCCAATACCGATCCTTATATTGAAATTCGTCCTTACAACGACGAAGAAATTCCAGCAGCGCTGGATCGTCTAATCCAAGATGATGAATTTATCACTGCTATCCTAGAACATCGCTTTGCTAATAAAGCAGCGTGGTTCAAAACGCTAATGAGCCCGATCCTGCGTATCTACCTGAAAGCTAAGTGGAGCAAGCTTGATTCTGTCGAAGCAATTCAGATTGAAGTGAAGAAGTATCTGAAAGATACATTGAATAAGACAACGGATGGCGTCACTTTTTCTGGTTTGGATAAGCTGGATAAAAACACGTCATACCTATTCGTTTCTAACCACCGTGATATTGCGATGGACCCTGCGCTCGTAAATTATGGCTTGTACCAAAGTGGGCACCGTACAGTTCGTATAGCGATTGGCGATAACCTGCTGAAGAAGCCATGTGCGACAGAATTGATGCGACTCAATAAGAGCTTCATCGTTAAGCGCTCTGCTAAAGCGCCTAGAGAAATGATGAAAGCATTGGGACAATTGTCAAGCTATATCAAACATTCGCTTGATACTGGCAATTCAATTTGGATTGCCCAAAAGGAAGGTCGTGCTAAAGATGGAAACGACTTTACTGATCCTGCGATTTTAAAAATGTTCCATGTTGAAGGTCGTAAACAAAAGATCAGCTTTGGTGAGTACACGCGTTCTCTGAAAATCGTTCCAGTCTCGATTGCCTATGAAAATGATCCATGTGACATTGCCAAAGCAAAAGAGCTGTACGAAAAAGCAGAAAATGGCCGCTATGAAAAAGGCGAATTTGAAGATATCGAAAGTATCATTCAAGGTATCGTTGGCTATAAAGGCCGTGTACATGTTGCGTTTGGTGATGTGATTGAGCAAGAGTTTGAAACGCCGGAATCTCTTGCTGGTGAAATCGACCGCCAAATTCACAACAACTACAAGTTGTACCCAATCAACTTGTTAGCTGCTGGGCATGAAGATTCGAGCATCATTACGGAAGCGGTTAAGCGTCATCTCGCGGATAAGTTGGATCAGCTACCTGAAGGCGCAAGACCTTATTTGGTGGCGAGCTATGCTAATCCTGTGAATAACCAAGAGTAATCTTCGTCACTGAACTCGTTGATTCAGAATGCCTTAAAGCCTCGGTCTGCCGGGGCTTTTGTTTATCTGCTCTTTAAGGTGCGACGGCACCACCAAGGGTTAAATTGCTGGGCCATTTTGTGATCCTGTTACCACCTAAATAGATATTCCCTTTCACCGTCATTGTGTCTGGAAATACTTTCAGCGCTGATCCTCCAATATAGAGATTACCATCAACCACCAATCCTTCAGGAAGATCAGAAATGGGAGTGCGAATAACACTTAGATCACCTTTTACTCGAAGTTTAGCTGGAAGCGCTTTTAACGGTGTATCTGTCAGATTTAGGTAACCGCCTAGTTTGATGCCTTTAGGCCAGTTTTCGATCTTACTACCTAGTAGGTTTGCATAGCCTTTTATCTTTGTTCCTGAGCGAATAACTTTGAGTGCGCTGTTAGTTGCTTCCAGACTGCCTTCAACATCAAGCCCTTTAGGCAAGGTTTTGATAGGGGTTTGTGAGATGTTTAAGTTGCCCTTTACCACTAGGCCAGAGGGTAGTTGGGTGTAAGGCTTGTTTCTAAGATCAAGATTGCCGTAATTATCGATGTGACCAAACTTAGAATAGTAATCTAGCTCATATGCCAAAGGAGATGAGCAGAGTAGGATTGAAGTAAGGCATAGGGAAACAAAACGCATAGTCAAAGAGTTAGTTAAATACCGAGATCAACAGGTGCTTATCTTATACTTAAATAAACCTATTATGCATTTTTTGCTCACAGTTTTTGATTCATAACTTAAATATTCAAATTAGAGATGCACGCTAAAAGTGTGCGCTTCTTTACTGCGCTAAGTAACTTCAAGCTTACTAAAATGAGATAAATTAAATGATTGAATGTGAAGCAGACCCAAGTGTAGAGGTGAGAAAAATATCAGTAGATATTTGAATAATATGAGATTCTTCCAAGAACTTCACAAAGGTCCTTGTTAGTATTATTGAGGTTTGAGGGAGATTTTCATGAAGTTAAAAAGTGTATCTATTTTTACCGCTGGTGTTATTGCAGTACTGCTGTCGGGTTCCGTTTTTGCTAAATCATACAGTACACCAGAAAACAAAGCGCTAATAGTTGCTGACGGTAAGGTAGGTCAGCGTATTTGTTACTACGATGATAAAGCCTACACCACAGGGGCCGTGATTAATGTTGAAGGCGTATTACTGATGTGTATCGCTGAGAACGATTTTGAAACCAATGGCTCGTTAAAGTGGGTCGTGTTCAAAAAAGATAAATAAACGCGCCGAAGTTGTCTGTTTCATTTAGAGCGGTTTAAGATTAAGAGATTGGAAAAATAAAAAGCGAGCATCATGCTCGCTTTTTTCATTAACGCGCGAGTGAGCGAGTTTTTAATTCAAAGATAAGTTTTTCAGCACTTACTTCAAATTTGAATCGAGCCGTCGCTTGGTTCGATTCTTCGGTTATTTCTGAAACATTGTATTCAACATCAGCACATACTGATTTAGCGAGCTCGATGTATTTTTGTAGTTCAGACTCTAGCTCTGTTTTTGTCTGTGCGAAAACCGTTACGTCGGCAACTTCGTCACCCTCTTTGATGATAAAGCCAATCTCGCCAGCACAGCCGCAGGCCTCACATACTTGGTTTTTTTCTAATTCGACACTCATAACGAATCCTCTTGTAAATACTAAGGGTATTCTATCAGGTATTTGATCTGTATCTACAAAAATGACGACTTTTGCGTAAAAAAGGAACAGAATAGGCACTTGTTAAGTAAGGGTTAAAGATTGGATTACTAAATCATCAAGAACGTTAATGTGATATATATCAACATTTAAAATCAATTAACGAACATAGTGACGAGATTTTGCTCAGTCCAGTTGAACTAATGGTTAATTTATAAGACTATTTCTTGATTGATTATTTTTAATAATTATCATTCTTGGTCTTTGAATAGTTTCGATGAATAATTGGCGCAAGGTTTTGATGAGACTAACTTTTCGCCTTATTTTGAGTAGCATGTATTGACAAAAACATAACTGAAAATTACACATTACGCAGTGTAAAGACGTTATGGTTTGGAACTCGACATGATATTAAATAGTCGCAATACATATACCCAAAGCGCTTTCAAGTGCAGCGCTTAGCAACCTGATTTCTAGGTTTTCGCTAATCGAACCGCATCGGCGAGCCGGGTATAATGCTAAGAATGATTTCATTCTGGCCTCATTTAATAGTGAGTTAGATGGATTTACAAAGAGAAGAGCTTAAAATATGCCAAAGCGTAGTAAAGAAGATACCGAAATCACTATCCAAAAGATCATGGATGCCGTTATTGATCAGCTACTCAGATTAGGTTACGACAAAATGTCGTACACGACGCTAAGCCAGCAGACAGGTATATCGCGTACCGGTATTAGCCACCACTTCCCTAAGAAAACGGACTTCACCGCCGCACTGGATGGCCGTATCTTTAAAATGTTTATTGAACACTTAGAGTTTGATAAAGGATTAAATGCATTTTCACAAAGTTGGATTAAAGCGCTGGAAGATGCTGAGTTTCTCGCGATTTTACGACTGCTATTCCATCACATTGTCACCGCTGAAAATGCGCAAGAATTTGCTGCTAATGGTATTGACCGCTTATACAAAATGGTTGAAAGCCAGTTTGGTGCGGGTGGTGACAAAGAGCTTGAGTGGTTGATTGGTCGATCATTGATCCAAATGAGCAAGTAATAGCCTTTAAAGCACCAAATTCTGCCACTATCAAAGCAAAGGCCCGCAATTCTCATATTGCGGGCCTTTGTCGTATCAAAGTGTTTTAGAGACGGCTTAGAGGAGATACGCTTTATGCTGCGGCATGCACTTGAGGGAAGTCTAGCGTCGGATGTTTTGTCACAATAGATCGATAGCCATAAACTTGCTCAATGCGCTCTGACGTTAGTGCATTCCATGGCGTGTCATCACAAACTAGTTTCCCGTTATGCAAGAGTACAAGGCGGTCTGCGTACTGAGAGGCTAGATTCAAGTCATGTAACACCACAACCACCGCTGCGTTTTGTGCTTTTGCCGTTTCACGAGCAATCTTTAACGTGTTGTGTTGGTGGGCGAGATCCAACGCTGAGGTAGGTTCATCAAGCATTAAGATTCGTTTTTCGCCAGATTGATGTAGTTGTGTCATCACTCGTGCTAGATGCAGTCGTTGCTTTTCTCCACCAGATAAAGACGGGTACAGGCTTTCTGCTAAATGCAATACGTCGGTTTGTTCCATGTAATGTAAAGCCAGTTTAGTGGTTTCTTTATTGGACAGTGATAGCGGTATTGCCCCCAGCTCTACTACTTCTCTGGCTAGAAATGGGAAGGTTAAGGTGCTGTGCTGCGGGAGCATTGCAATATGTTTGGCGCTTTTTTCAGGCTCCCAATCATGCTTTTGTTTACCGAAGTAGGTGATGTGATGATTCGAAGAGATCTCACCGCATAGAAGCTTGAGTAAAGTACTTTTACCTGCGCCATTGGGGCCGAGTAGGGCGGTCACTTCACCAGCTCGGATATCAATGTTGATGTCATCGAGCACCACACGGTTGCCATACGTCATCGAAATGTTTTTCCCCGATAAAACGATCTGGTTCATTACAAAATCTTCCCTTTTTGCTGGAACAATAAGTAGATGAAAAAGGGCGCGCCAATCAATGCGGTCACGATTCCAACTGGTAATTCAGCTGGTGCCACGGCAACACGAGCAAACATATCTGCGGCAGTAAGAAGCAGTGCTCCCATTAAGGCAGATATTGGTAATAGCGTTCGATGGTCAGGCCCAGCGAGCATGCGCCCTAAGTGAGGAATCACGAGCCCAATAAATCCAATTGCACCACTGATGCTCACCGTAATACCAACACCCAGTGCAGAAAGTAAAATAAGCTGACGTTTGAGTTTTTGAACCGGAACTCCTAAGTGTCTTGCTTCTGATTCCCCTAACAACAGAGCATTCAGCGCCATCGACTTCTTCTGAAACCAGAGCAATAGGATGACGAGTGTTATAGCAGATAGAGCAATCCCTGACCAATTTGCACCAGCTAATGAGCCCATCGACCAAAGCGTCAAATCTCGCAGCATCTGATCATCTGCGATAAAGTTCATGTAGCCAATCGCAGCCCCCGAGAGCGCGCTGATGGCAACGCCGGCTAACAACATAATTGTAACTGAGGTACCAAACTTACTTGTGCCGAGTTTATAAACGAGAATAGTCGTTAGTGCACCGCCAAGGAAAGCAAAAAGAGGCAGAGCCGCTAAGTTCATTAGTTGCGGATAGTTTTGGCTAAATTCAGCAAATACAACAATAGCGAATGCACCACCAAGAGCAGCGCCAGCAGACACACCAATGATACCAGGCTCGGCTAATGGGTTACGGAACAAGCCCTGCATAACCACACCACAAATTGCCAAAATGGCGCCGATGAACATACACAAAATGGTGCGAGGCAATCGGATTTCGTTAATGACCAACTGAATGTGAGGAGCGAGATCAGAACTGCCTCCCGTTAGGCTACGCAAACTGTCAGCAAAGCTAATGTTCATTGGGCCAACGGTAATAGAGGCGATAGCAATAAATGCTAAAAATCCACTAAGCACTGATAACGTCGTTGAAAGGGGGATGCGTCTTAACAACATGTCATGTCTCTATGGGTAAAGCAGTGCATTCAAGCGTTTAGCTTCTGCAAGGCTTTTAAGGCCCAAACCACCTACCAGAGCATGGCCATCAATCGTTATGATGTCTTTGTTCTTTCCAGCGGGTGTTGCAGCAAGAAGCGGCATTGCTTTTAAAATTGCATCGGCACCACCCAACGTTTCATAGCTGCGACCACTAACAATAATCACGTCAGGCTGCATCTCTACCATCGCTTCTGTGGATAGAGGCTTGTAAGACGAGAGTTGTGTAGCGGCTGGGTTTTGTCCGCCGGCGAGTTGAATAATTGCATCGGGTGTCGTTTGTGAGCCCGCAACATTTGCAGGTCGCCCTTCATGGATCAGCAGAAAGAGCACTTTCTTTTTCTTTGCTTGATTAGGCTGGTTTGCATTGAGTGCTTGTACTTGCGCCTGGACATCTTGCTTTAAGCTTTCAGCTTGAGCCTTGCGAGCCATAAGGTTCGCAATTTGATCAATACGTTGATAAAGGCCCTCGACATTTGCATCAGTATTAACAATTTCTACATCTACGCCAGCCGATTTCAATTGGCTCAATGTTGTTTTCGGCCCCATCTCATCAGAACCAATGACTTTTGTCGGACGTAAGGCGAGCAACCCCTCCGCTGAAAGACGACGATGGTAGCCCACTTTAGGCAGTTCCATCCCTTTTGGTAATTGACTGGTGACGTCGATAGCAACCAAGCTATCTTTAGCGTCGAGTTCAAGCAAGAGTTCAGTGACGGCGCTGCCTGCGCTAACAACGCGCTCTGAGGATGGCGTTGCATTGGCAAAAAGTTGACTACTCGCAAGTAGGGAAATAGCTGCCGTGACAACAGCATGAATAGTGATGCGTGTGTTCTTCATTTTGAAAGGATCTCTATCTTACTTATTTTTATGATGGCTCTTCAGTGAGTAACTGAGTTGCTTGAATTCCGTTTTCTTGTAAAAAGCCGAGAAGTTGTACTAGCGACTGAATATTCGCGGTTTTTTCTGCTCCAATTACAATCGGTTTATCGCTTGACTTACTCTCTTCTAACAGCGCGAGGGTAAAGTTGTCCCAATCGATATATGTCTTGCCGTTAATAGCCCAGTAAGGCTCGTCTTTAAGAATATTTACCGTGATGGATTGCTTATCGACATCTGCAACAGCCTGAGATTCTGTGCTCGGTAAATTGACGTCTAATGAATCGAGTTTGACCGCTGCGGTTAACATCAGGAAAACCATGACGATAAAAATAATGTCTAACAGCGGTGTTAAATCGGGGGTTAAACCGTTACGACTATTATCTTGTGGTGTTTTAATCATTTAGTTGCTGCCTCAATCTTCTCAGAAGAGCGCAGTGTTACTTTTGAGTGGTCTGGCGAGACATGCTGTAACGAGATACCTTCAAGCCATAAGTTGACGTAGTTTAAAGTGTGCTCAAGCTTGGCGATTACACGATCCGCCCACAAACCAATGATCTGCGCTCCTGAAATGGCAGGAAGTGCGATAATGAGACCCGCGGCAGTGGTGCGCATAGCAAGACCTAGGCCGTCAGCCAAATCATTCGGAGTGATATTCCCCGTTGAAACCGCGATGCCTTTAAACATGTCAATTAAGCCAAGTACCGTACCAAGCAAGCCAATTAAAGGGCTGATGACGCCAATCAGCGTCAGCAAACGAAGGCCGGAATGCAACTGATGGCGTTTTTCTTGCAGCCAAATACCTGCGGCATCTTCTCTTAAAGATTTCGAGAAAGAATGATGAGCAAGCAACATCGCAACACCACGGTACAGAAGCGGCCGCTTATTCGACAACTCTTCAGCAAGTGCTTCAAGTTCGCTCCCATTTGTTGGGTCTAATCCTGTGAGCTTTTGGCGAATGGCTCGCTTTCCTACACCAAGGCTAATTAACACATGGAATAATCGCTCGGCGATGATCATCACGGTTAGAGCTGAGCAAATGATCAAAGGCCATGTCATCAGCCCAAATTGAGTTTGTAATTCTTGTAGTTGTTCCATTATCCATCCAACTTAAAACGAACAGGTACTTGTACTCGGTGAGCGACTTTTAGCCCACCTGAAATATGTGGTGTAAATTGCCACTGTTTGATCGCACGAAGTGCTGAGGCATCTAGCGACTCTGTGCCGGAAGACTCAATCAAAACCTGTTTAATCTGGTTACCATTCTCATCTAGCCATATCTCATACAAGGCTACACCTTCAATACCGCGTCTTTGTGCAGACCTTGGGTAACGGGGTTGTGTTGGTTGACTCACAAACGTTGGTTTGTCGACCAAGACAGGCTGAGACGTTGCCCCTTTGGATTGGCTCGCAGGTGCGGATTGTTGAGCTACCGTCTCTTTCTTCACTGGTTCCGTTTTTTTCTTTGGTTTCGCTTCGGGCTGAACCTTTTGCTTTGTTACGGTTTTGGTGGGCTCGACCGCTTTAGGTTTAGATTGTTTAACCGGTTCAGGTTTTTTCTCTACTACCTTCTTCTTAACAGCGTCTTTCTTGACGACCTGTTTTTTTACAATCTTCTTTTCTGGTTCAGGTTGGTCTTGAGGCTGCTGCTCTTTTGGTGGTGCTACATTTTCTGGTGTAGATTTTTCGACAGCTGGAGGAGCAGACACAAGATTTAGACTTACCGAACTTGCTGGGTTTCCAGCCGGCATCGCGAACACCTTTGTCTCTTGAGAAACAAAAAGAAGTGCGGCATGGATGGCAAGGGAAGCACCTCCTGCAATGACATATCTTTGTACGTTCACGGAATATCTCGGGAAACTATGAAAACTTGGGCAGATTATTACTTACAATAGAAATAAGATCAATTATCAATTGCATTATCATTACGCTCAAATTATGATTCTTGCAGAATTTTTAAGATCAGCTTCCATCCCTTACATGATGGGAGTTAAGCGAGTATATATGAGCGTCGATATCGATAAGCTTGATGAATCAGTGTTGGGCAGTGATAGTCCTGATCCATTGCGATTTGCTTTTGTTAAGAAGCATTCTGCACATGCCGGGGGAGCGAGCGTACCTGTGCCCTCGTCTCAACAACAGGCGATTTTTTCGAGTATTACGGCTAACTCAATTAAAGCGACCAATAAGCGCTGTCTTTATATTCATGTTCCGTTTTGTCGCGTTCGTTGCACTTTTTGTAACTTCTTTCAAAATGCTGCAAGTCGCACACTGGTTGATGAGTACTTTGAAGCATTAATGCAGGAGCTTAGAGAGAAAGCGGCATTACCTTGGACACAAAATGGTATTTTTCACGCCGTATATATCGGGGGCGGAACGCCAACGGATTTATCTCCAGTACAGGTTCGTGTGTTAGGCCAGGCTATCCGAGACCACTTTCCTTTGGCTGCAGACTGCGAAATCACCTTAGAAGGTCGCATCAATCGTTTTTCTGATGAGTTGTATCAAGGCGCTTTAGAGGGTGGGTTTAATCGTTTCTCTTTTGGTGTGCAAAGTTTTAATACACAAGTGCGCCGCAGCGCAAAACGTTTAGATGATAGGGAAGATGTACTCAAACGAGTGAGCGAGATCGCCAAAGAAGACAAAATTCCGGTCATTATCGATTTACTCTATGGCTTACCTTATCAAACCAAAGAAGTGTTAGAGCAAGATCTAAATGATTTCCTCTCGACTGGCGCACACGGACTGGATTTGTATCAGTTAGTGGTTGGTGGGTCAGCTCCCATGCTCAACCTCGTAGAGAAGGGAAAAATCCCGCCACCTGCGACCACACCAGAAAAAGCGGGAATGTATGAGCTCGGTGTGAACTTTATGGCCAAACACCATATGAAGCAACTTAGCGTGAACCATTGGGCAATCGATAACCGCGAGCGTAGTTTATACAATAGTTTAGCCAAGACTTATGCAGAGGTATTGCCAATTGGCTGTGGTGCTGGAGGTAATATCGGTGGCTACGGGATGATGCAACACCGCACACTAGAGACCTATATTAAAGCGGTCAAAGAAGGTCAAAGCACCATCGCGATGATGATGAAACAAAGCCCTCTAGAACCACTTTTTTCTGCACTCAAATCTGCGTTTGACCGTGGCATTGTTCAAGCAAATCAACTTCCATCATTTATGGGAGAGGACGCGTTCGGGTTTTTATTGCCTCTATTTAAAGTGTGGCAAGCGAAAGGCTTAGTACAGCTACATGAACGTAGCGCAGTCCTTACTCTTGCAGGCAGCTTCTGGGCAGTGTCATTGGCTCAAAGTTGTATTCAGGTACTCACATCAGAGATGAACGAAACCGTACCGAAAGCATCCAATAATTAATGAAAACAAATTGAACAAAAACGGAAGACACAATGGAATCAATCAAGCAACAAGTTGAAGTATTACTAGAGCAAGAACCACAATTATTGCCAGCTGCGATGGCAGAGCGTCTTGGCATTTCCGAGTTTGAGGTTGTTGCGGCTCTACCTCAGGAAATGGTGGCTATTGCACCAGGAGAGCAAGCGCAAAGCATCTTAGAAAGTTTGGTTGGTTTTGGCCCGGTGACGACCATCGTCCACTCTTTTGGTTCTATCTTCGAAGTTAAAGCGCCGTTTCCAAAAGGAAAAGTGGCGCGTGGCTATTACAATTTAATGGGTAGAGAAGGTGAACTGCACGGCCACCTTAAATTAGATAACGTTAAAAATGTCGCATTAGTCAGTAAACCGTTTATGGGTAGAGAGAGTCACTATTTTGGTTTTTTCTCAGAGTGCGGAAGCAATATTTTCAAGGTTTATTTAGGCCGTAACGAAAAGCGCGAGTTGATTGAAGAGCAAGTCACCGCATTTCGCGCCCTACAAGCCGAATTAAAAAAGTAATCACAAACATAATCGAGGCTTAACTCGAATACTAATTAGTAAAGTCAGGTATCAATATGGATCAACAAGTTAAACAAGAGCGTTTGCAAGGTCGTTTAGGGCCAGAGATCAAAGAGTTCCGTCAGGAGCGCCGTACACTTCAGCTTGCAACTGTCGATGCAGAAGGTCGCCCGAATGTAAGCTACGCGCCTTATGTCCAAAACCAGGAAGGTTATTTCGTTCTCATTTCTAAAATCGCTCGTCATGCCCGTAACCTTTTAGAAAATCCAAATGTTTCATTGATGATGATTGAAGATGAAGAGTCTTCAAAGCAGTTGTTTGCTCGTAAGCGCTTAACTTTTGATGCGGTAGCAAATGTAGTTGAGCGAGACACAGAGATGTGGCAACAAGTTGTTGGACAAATGAAAGAGCGTTTTGGTGAGATTATTGATGGTCTAAGCCAGCTAGAGGATTTCGTTTTGTTCAACTTAAAGCCAGAATCGGGGCTATTTGTTAAAGGTTTTGGTCAGGCGTATCAAGTGTCTGGTGATGATTTAGTAGATTTTGTTCACCTTCAAGAAGGTCACAAGAAAGTCGAAAGTGCCTGATTGTAAACCGATCATATGAATGTCGATCATTTGGCATAATGAACGTTTAAAGGGAGTTAGGTTATACTGACTCCCTTTTTATATTGGAACAAAAGCATGAAACCTGTAAGCAAGGAATTGAGCGAGATTTGCTATCCGTTTATTTACGAGGACAGTCCGGTTTGTGACTTTGAAATTACAGCAGATGAACTTTGTAGTCGTATTGGCCTTGTTCTCGCTATGGAGTTGGACGAGTTTAGCCGTGATATACTGACAAGAATACAGCCTAATGTTTATCATCTAAATGGTTCGGTTCGCGGAAAATTAGCGATTACAGAGACGGAAGTTGAAGAGTTAAAGGCCGATTATGCTTTGCTCAAGCAACGCATTGATGGTGGCTTCAAAGGCTTTGTTCTACCCGGAGGACACCCGGCAGCCAGTCAATTGCATTTGTGCCGTTGCCAAGCTAAAAAAACGGTACGAGCATTAGTTGCCGTTGAACATACAGGTAAGAAGCAGCCCGCACCTATTTTGTTTCGATACGCGAACTTATTAGCGAATGTACTTTACAGCCTAGCTTCTTATATTAATCATACTCATCAAGTCAAAGAGACGGAATTCGTTTCTCGTAGTTACGCGATGCCAAAGAAGTGAGCTGAGAAATTAGCGGATGTGAGCATCAGGGGTAGGACAAGCACTGCATTATATTCTCAAATCAACTCGTCCAATAAGAGTTAAGAAGTCATAGCTTTGGCTTCTAGCTCTTTTGCTCCGCGAAGCATCGCTTCGATTAGTTCTCCTGCATTGAATTTCTCAAGTGCCTCATGCGCGCCAACTTGGTGAGCTCTGTCTACACAGATTTCGCTCGATAACGATGTGTGTAAAATGCGGTATGAATGGTTCAGAGAGGAATTATTCTGAACTTCAAATGCTAACTCATAACCGTCTAATCCGGGCATTTCAATATCGCTGACCAGAATATCAATTGGGCGATGAGCCGCAGCGTCACTTTTCATCAGTTCCAATGCATCTAAACCATTTTTACAGATTTGATACCCAATATTGATGCTATCGAGTGCGTCACACAGCTGTTTACGAGCGATGGAAGAGTCATCCACCAATAGAATACTGAGTGCTTTTAGGCGTTCTCGCTCAATATCTGTCAGCATTGGTATCTTTGAATTCTCGTACTGCGGATAAATTTTGGAAAGTAGCAGTTCCACATCCAGCATTTGAACAGTTTTGTCCTCGTAGCGAGTAATTCCAGTCACGAAAATATTTTTTCCAGCGCTCGGAGGTGGCGTTTCAATAGCTTTCCAATCGCACTCAATGATCTTCTCTATACTACGAACCATAAAAGCAACCACGGTTCGCAAGCAATCTGTCACGATCAAGTAGCAGCTTTTATATTCTTCTTCACTTATAGGACGAAAGCCAACAGCCGCTGACATATCGATCACTGGTACTGTTAAGTTACGTATCGTAACGGTTCCAATGACGTGATGATGCGAGTAAGGGATCTTCGTCGTTGGCATGTATGGGACGATTTCACGGACTTTTAGCGTACCGATAGCGAAACTCTGTTGCAGGGTGAGCTTAAACATCAACATGCCCTGAGATTGATTCGCTTTGCTAACGACTTTTGCCATGAAAATAACCTTATAAATACCACCGAATTGTGTCTAATCTAATCTTATCAGACGAAGGCTTCAACCATCGGAGAGACAAATGTGAGCTTTTTAGACAATCTTTTAGAGAATAGTGATTAACTGAGCAAAACTTGTTTGTATTTTAAACTCATTATGTAGACGATTTTATATTCCTCGTGTATTTGGGCCTTTACCGCTGAGCTATTATTAAGAAATGTTTGGTCTGTTAAAAAGGATTGGGTACACTTGCGCGACCAGAATAGTGAGAGATAGATCAATGGCAAATACAGCAGCCGCATTACATATTCTTGTGAAGCACAAAGAGCAAGCGGAAGACATAATCAAGCAACTGAAAAAAGGCGCAAAGTTTCAGACATTAGCGAAGAAGTATTCAACTTGCCCGTCAGGCAAACGCGGTGGTGACCTTGGTGAATTCCGCCGTGGTCAAATGGTACCTCAATTCGACAAAGTGTGCTTTTCTGGCGAAGTGTTAACGCCGCATCTAGTTAAAACCAAGTTCGGTTGGCATGTTGTAAAGGTGCTTTACAGAACATAAGGCTTGGTATCGACCTAAACATTGTCAGATGAAACCCACAAGCATTAAATATCATCTGTACGGTCTCTTTTCACCAATCACTACCGTTATGACATGGCAGATACATTCTGATCTGCCATGCTCCACCAAACGCCAATCTTTCCAAACTAGAAACTCATTTATATGCAGTTAACTTGGCTTTTCTCATAAGTCGTTATTCTATTTCAAGCTTTGATATGAGGATACGTTTGCCGGTTGTATCAATTATCAATGCTATTCCTTGCTGGCGAACTTTGGTTCATGTTCGGGCGCCATTCGCATATGATAGCGACCTTATAAAAATTAATCCTGTTCATAATTTAAGATGTCCCTGACTCATAAAGACTATTTTAAAATCGCATTTCCTTTCATCGTTTCTACGGTAACCCAACCATTATTGGGGGCGGTGGACACCGCGGTGATCGGTAAACTCGGTGTGGCTGAGATGATTGGTGGTGTAGCGATCGGCACCGTCATCATGAATACCTTGTATTGGCTGTTTGGCTTCTTCCGCGTCAGTACTACCGGGCAAAGTGCAATCGCATTAGGTAAAAATAGCCCAGAAGATCAAGCGAGCAGCTTATTGCGTCCTTTCGTGCTTTCGCTCTGCCTTGGCTTGATTTTCATTGCGTTGCAGTCCGTGATTTGGATGGGGGCAGAGCTGATTATCTCCCCTGATGCAGTCGTGGCCGAAAACGCTAAGATTTACTTCGATATCATGATCTTTGGTGCGCCATTTGTACTTCTGAACTACACCGTGATTGGTTGGTTGATGGGGCAGGCGAAAGCCAAAGAAACCTTGTTCACACAAGTGTTTGGTAACGTGCTGAACATCGTGCTGGATATCGTCTTTGTGTTGTACTTCGATATGGGCATTGCTGGCGTTGCGGTGGCGACACTTATCGCACAAATCTCGACATTTGTTATTGGTGCGGTGCTGGTGTTGAAAACCTGCCGCTTCCCACTGTTTGATTACATTCAGACCGCGAAAATGACGCGTAAAGATCTCAAAGTCATTGCGTCTTCCAATATAGATCTGCTGCTTCGTACAGTATGTCTACTGGTGTTCTTCAACATGATGGCGCGTGTAGGCTCTCAACTAGGTTCTGATGTGCTCGCTGCGAACGCAATCTTGATGCAAGTGACCTTTATCGTCAGCTACATGTTCGACGGTGTGGCGAATGCGTCGAGCGTCTTTGCAGGTAAAGCGGTAGGGCAGAAGAATCCGACATTGCTTGATAACGTGATTAAGCTAAACACGCAATGGACCGCGGCGTTCGTTGTTGTCTTGACCTTGCTGTTAGTGCTGTTCAGACATCAAGTGGTGTCGTTATTTACCACTTTGCCAAACCTTGTTGAGCTGTATCTAGACATGAGCCCTTGGTTATTGGCATTCCCGTTGGTTGCTGGTTTTGGTCTTACGTTTTACGGCATCTTTACCGGTACAGGGACGACGCGACCAGTGCGTAACTCTACCTTTCTAACCATGGTGCTGTTCTTAGTGACCCAATTTATTGCGGTGCAATATTGGGGCAATCACGGTTTGTGGCTGGCATTCACTTTGTTCTACGTTGGGCGCTTTGTCTTCTTGTTTCGATACCTCGGTCAAGTTAAACAAAAGTGTCTTTAATACACACTGTCACAAATGACCTAAATTAGATGTTCTTATCACAAGGGTGGAGCCATCTGCCCTTGCTGATAAATCTGAAAAAGGTGATGAAATAACCTTTCCGACTGGTTTCCTTGCTTTAACCCGCATGATATTATTTGTGATGTTATATTATTACATTTAGTTTGATGCCGTGATTTCTCAACCAATACTCTCCGTTAATAATCTCAGCCTTACAGACTCAGAACGCACACTCTTCAAAGACATTTCTTTTGAGCTGTTTCAAGGTGAAGTTCTTGCCATTATGGGACCTTCCGGTATCGGTAAATCCATGTTGTCGAAAGCCGTCGCAGGTTTTTTGCCGTCAGATATTTGGGTAGACGGAAGTATCCAGCTTAACAGCAGTGAAGTCGCACAAACTGCCATGCTGCAACGGAGTCAATCCCAGCGTCCCGCGGTCATTTTCCAAGATGCACTTAAAGCGCTGAATCCATTGGCGTCTGTCGAGCAACAACTGTGTTTGGCATTGACGGGCAACAAAACACGCTTGTCTTCAGCAAACCGAGAAACGGTGACGACCTTGTTGTCTCAACTCGGATTTGCAGATCCAAAAGCAGCATTGGCGCAGCATCCAAGCCAGCTATCTGGTGGTCAGCGCCAGCGTATTTGTATTGCGATCGCCTTGCTTGGTAGTGCCAACTTGATCATCGCGGATGAGCCCACCAGTGCGCTCGATCCAATCACCGAAGCGGAGATCCTTGAGTTGTTCCGCAGCAGTGTTCAGCAACGCAACATCAGTGGTTTGTTGATCACGCACGATCTATCTGCGGCTTTGGCGTGTGACAAAGTTTTGGTGATTGCGGACAACACCATGGTGGCTTATGGCGCACCATGGCAAGCCATTCAGCAAAGTTCGCATCCTTTCTGCCAACAACTTGCGCAACTGCTGCCTTAACCTCATCTCTGGAGCCTATTTTGACTAAGCACAACTTGAGCGGGCACACGCAGCCTAAATCGGCGGAAGTTCGCTTTGAGCAAGCCAGTGTTCACTATTACTCCAAACCAAGTTGGTTAGGGGGCAAACCGTTTAAAGCGCTTGAACAATTGGATCTTGCTATCGACACAAAGAACATTGCGATTGTTGGTCCTTCTGGTGCGGGTAAATCGACCTTGATTGAGCTTCTGTTCGGTCTTCGTAAGCCCACATCTGGTGAAGTGTATGTGTGTGGTTATCCGTTATCGCGTAGCTCGGCTAAGCAGCGACAAGAGTTGTGTCAGCACATTCAGCTGATCCCACAAGAGCCGCAATCGAGCTTGAATCCTTATTACACCGTTCGCCAGATTTTACTGGAACCTTTGAGCAACATTGGTTTGACGCAAGAGCTCAACGAGAGGGTGGAAAAGGTGTTGGCGGATGTCGGTTTGGATCTCACATTGTTGGATCGTAACCCGCAGCAATTATCAGTTGGGCAAGCCCAACGTGTGGCTATCGCCAGAGCTTTGATTGTTGAGCCTTGCGTATTGGTTGCCGATGAGCCAACCAGCAGCCTAGATCCCGTCAGTCGTAAACAGATTCTCGACTTGTTGGCAGGCATTCAAAAGAATCGTCAGATGCGTCTGATTTTGGTGACACATGACCTCGATGCGGCACAAACCCTATGCGATGAAATCCTAGTGTTAGACAAAGGACGCGTTGTCGAGCACGGCACAGCACAGAACGTGACAAATAACCCATCGCACTTGATCACGAGAGCCTTGATGAGCGCTCAACACAAAAGTAATGAATTCACAAAAACCATTGGAGAGGTTTCTTATGCACCTTAGTACTCCCAAGTTAGCTTTGTCGCTGGCTTTAAGCGCACTGCTGACGGGTTGTTTTGACTCTGGCGAAAGCAAGCCAGAAGCGGAAAAAGCAGCCGCACCGCAAGCAACGGAAATTCGCGTCGCCATGATGCAACCACCACGCACAGGTTTGTCACCACTTTCAGATGACGCGTTCAAACTGTCACGTTGGAGCACGGCAGAAACGCTAGTGAACCTCAACGATCAGTCGATAGCAGAGCCTATGCTGGCAACGGAATGGGAACAAGTTGACCCGATGACGTGGCAATTTACGGTACGTAAGGGCGTGAAATTCCACGATGGTTCTGACCTTGATGCCAACGCGGTTGTGAACTCTCTGCAAAAAGCATTAGATGCCGCACCTAAACCACGCATCTTGGACGGTATCGAATGGCAAGTTCGCGCATTGGACGACTTCACTGTTGAAATCAAAACGACCTTTAACGATCCACTGTTGCCAAGCCGTCTTTCTAGCCCACAGCTAGCGATCCTTTCTGGTGCTGCATATCAAGAAAACGGTCGTGTTGTGCCAATTAATGCGGGTACCGGTCCATTCGTTCTGACAGAAATCAACGGTACAACCAGCGCTAAATTGAAGCGTTTTGACGGTTACTGGGGCGAAAAAGCAAAAGTAGACAGTATCTTTGCTGAATACGTACCAAACGGTTTTGCTCGTGCTGCAGCACTACGTACCGGTGAGGCGGATGTCGTTGAAGCCGTTCCTGTTTCGCAAATCGCGATGATGGAATCTTCACAGCTGCACGAAGTCGCAATGCCACGTACCAACACGCTTTACCTAAACAACAAATCAGATGTGTTTAGCCAGTTCGGTTTGCGTAAAGCAGCGGCTCAAGCGGTTAACCGTGAGCAAATCATCAAAACGGTTTACGAGAACCACGCCGATTCTGCAAAAGGTCTGTTAGGTCCAGCATTGGCATGGGCTCAACCAATTCGTGATGCGAACCCTCGTATGGAAACCATGGAAATGCGCCACGCGAACGGTGAGAAGATCACCATCGGTACATTTACCGACCGTGCTGAGTTGCCAGAAGTAGCGGTGCTGCTAAAGCAACAACTTGAAGCGGCTGGCTTTGTGGTTGAGCTAGACGTTCGTGAATACGCACAAATCGAAAACGATGCACTAGCAGGTAAGTTCGATGCGTTCTTGTTGTCACGTGCAACGGTGCTGGATTCTGGCGATCCAGTGGCGTACATGCAAAGTGACTTTAGCTGTAAAGGTTCTTACAACCTAGGTCAGTTCTGCTCTGAAGAAGTGGACGCAGCATTGAAACACGCTGATCGTCAACCTTTGGGTGAGAAACGCCAACAAGCGATCATCGAAGCAGAAAGCAAAATCCTTGAGCAATACGCTGTGATTCCACTGCTTCACGAGCGTGTAATCCAAGGTGAGAGTGATCGCGTGAAGAATGCACAACGTGACCCACGTGAGCGTCGCCTGATCGACCAGTTTACTGAGGTGAACTAACTCGATGTCGTCTGTTGCCAACATGCGTTCTCGTTGGAGCGCTTGTATGCCTGAATGGTTTACGCGTTTTTTGTCGCGCTTCCTGTCACTCGGGGTAGTGGTTGTGCTGGTGGGTTTGATGCCGGATATTGCCGGTATCGACCCAAGCCAATCAATCCTCCGTGCTCGTGCGGGTGCTCAACAATTGCTGACGGCAGAAGCTCTGCAAGCAATTCGAGAAGATCTTCAACTTGACCGCAGCGCTGCTGAGCGATTGTGGGATTGGCTGACGCTTGCCATGCAAGGAGACTTAGGTGTCTCTTGGGTGAGCGGCGCATCCGTGATGGAGAGCGTTCAACAAACCGCAAAAACGTCGCTATTACTGATGCTTACAGCGTTAGTTATGGCATTTGTAATGTGTATGGCGAGCGTCCTTTACACTGTGCGTCGTTGGCAACAGAATCGTTTAGACAAACATCATGACACGCTCAGTTCGGTGTTGGTCTCACTGCCTGAATACGTGATTGCTTCGTTGCTGATCATGGTGTTTTCCATTTGGTTGGGCTGGTTCCCGCCTTATGGTTGGCAAGGCGTGCAAAACCTCTGGCTACCAAGTTTGGCAATGGCATTGCCTGCTGCTGGCTTGTTTGGGCGCTTGCTCAATGACAGCCTCAAGCGTGTACTAGATGAGCCTTGGGTGATCAGTTGGCTATCGGCGAACGTCAGTAAGTTTCAAATATTACGCTTTGCCTTGTGGCGTGCTGTTAGTAACTTGATTCCTCAAATCGCAATGACGGTGATCGGTTTAACCGGCGGCGCGGTTGCTGTGGAGCAAGTGTTTTCCATTCCGGGTATCGGACGACTAATCTTAGGCGCGGCGAAGTCACAAGATCTGCCGATGCTGCAAGGTGGCTTGTTGGTGTTGCTGGTGTTCTCGATGTTGATCAGCAGTGCGAGCATCTTATTGCAACGCTGGTTACTCGGGCACAGTGTCACAAGTGGCAAGCTGATCAGCAGTCACAGTACGTTCCGTTTTACCCAAAGCACCACCAAACGCATCGTCAGTGCGACAATCTTTGCCTTGCTGATTGGTTGTGCGGGATGGGCGTTAATGCGCGATCCTTACACCATCCAATTTACCCGCCTTGAATCGCCAAGCTTAGCTGCCCCGTTTGGTGCCGATGCGGTTGGTCGAGATCTGCTTGCTCGTGTTGGCGGCGGTATGATGTCGACAATCAAAATGGGCATCATCGCAACGTTCCTAAGTTTGGTGATTGGTTTGTTGCTCGGCTTCGTGACTCGTTATAGCCAAGGCTTAATTGAGATCACCAAAGGTGTGCCATACATTGTGGCGGGTTTGCTGATTGCTGGTCTAACAGGAATGAACCCAAACAGTGCCTTGATTGCGATTGTTATGGTGTCATGGGCACCATTAGCAGCGCACTGTGCAAGTTTGTTGATGGAAGCCAAAGCGCAGCCTTACACGCATCTTGCGCCCATTTGGGGAACCAGTCAGTGGCGAGTACTCCGTTACTACTTGTTGCCTTATGTGCTGCCGCCATTGATTCGTCATGCGTTTCTGCGTTTGCCTTACATTACGCTCAGCCTGACTTCTCTGAGTTTTATCGGACTTGGCGTTAAGCCGCCAGAACCTGAGTGGGGCTTATTGATTGCGGAAAACTTGCCTTACATAGAGCGCTCACCATTGGGTGTCTTGCTACCAATCTCAGGCTTAGTTTTGATGGCAATTGCGGTGAATTTGATTTTTGATGACAAGTGACGAGCAGCGATAAAGTGAAGTGAGCGTCCATATCCCAGATGTAATCAGTAATTTGGTAATTTAGAAAACAAAAGGATGTGTTTTCTGCCAGAAAGTACACAGCACGGTCTATGTATATTGGAAGCACCTATAAATTAACGAGTATAAAAGTTACGCGAACTCAGATGTTTAGGTAGTGTTACTCTTTATACACACGTAATCCTTTATCCGTTAATTCTTGAGTGACCACTTCGGATAGGTTTCGATCGGTAATAATTCCGTCCAATTGCTCGATGTCTAATGCATGAAAGCTCGCTATCTGACCGTATTTAGTTGAGTCTGAGATCAGATAATTGGTTTGTGCCGCCTTGATGATTGCTTTTTTAACGAGAACTTTATTTTCATTAGGTGTTGATAAGCCTTTCAAGCTCCAAGATGAAGTCGAAATAAAGGCGATATCAATATTTAGCCCATTCAAGAACTCTGCGACTTTTCCTCCAATGGTAGATTGGTTCTCGCGGTCAATTTTTCCCCCAGTGTGGTAAAGCTCACATTCACTGTGCGTCATAAGGAAAGCAGCAATAGAGAAGTCATTGGTGATCACTAAAAGATCATTACGATTTGCTATTTGATGGGCGATTTCTAGAGAGGTTGTTCCCGCATCCAAGTAAATCGTAGCGTCTTGACCAATTAACGTAGCCGCCAGCTTACCAATTTGAATTTTTTCATCCGCTTGTTGCTCGACCTTCGCATCATGGGAAAGTTCGGAATGTAGAGCTTGAGCGAGTTGCACTCCACCAGAAACAGAAACGACTTTACCTGAGGATTCAAGCTTCACGATATCACGACGAATGGTCATATGTGATACGCCAAGGTGGTCGGTTAAATCTGAAATGCTTAACACTTCTTGATGTGATAACAGGGATAATATGGTTCTTTGACGTTCTGCTGGGATCATAGTTTCACTTCTATATTCTTGTTTTTCAGTATCCTACCAATCTTTTCATTTGTTGTGAATATCTGTGAATTATGTTCTCAACGTTGTAAGAACAGCCTTCGCTTGTGTTAACTGCTCGGAATATCTCTGCCCATAAAGAGGTATATATCACGATATTGTTAATTTGTGTGAAAAAATGTGATTCAAAGCGAGGTCTTAGTATTAATCTTCACATATAATCACATCAACCAAACAAGAATTAACAAAGTTTAATAGACCAGAAGGCATTGTTTTTATGAGTGAAGTTCAATCTGTAGGTGTTATCGGTTTAGGCTCTATGGGAATGGGCGCCGCAAAGTCATGTGTGCGTGCAGGCCTAGATGTCTATGGTTTCGATTTAAATTCTCAAGCGCTTGAAGAGTTAGGTTCATTCGGTGCAAAAGCAGTTTCTACAAATGCAGTTGAGTTTGCAGATAAGCTTGATTCGGTTCTAGTTCTTGTTGTGAACGCAGCTCAAGTTAACACGGTCTTGTTCAAAACCGGTCTTGCTAAAGTGCTTAAGCCGAATACGCCAGTAATGGTTTCAGCAACCATCTCAGCAGAAGACGCAAAACAAATTGAAGCGAAATTGGCAGAACACAATCTTGTGATGCTTGATGCACCGGTATCTGGTGGTGCTGCAAAAGCAGAATTAGGTGAGATGACTATTATGGCGTCGGGAGCGCAAAGCACATTTGATGCACTTGAACCAGTACTCAACGCAACGGCAGCTAAGGTCTACAACATCGGTGAAGCGATTGGCCTAGGCGCAACTGTGAAGATTATCCACCAATTGCTAGCAGGTGTTCATATCGCAGCTGGTGCTGAAGCAATGGCATTAGCGGCACGTGCAAACATTCCTCTTGACCTGATGTACGACGTGGTGACGAATGCAGCGGGTAACTCTTGGATGTTTGAGAACCGCATGAAGCATGTAGTTGATGGTGACTACTCCCCTAAATCTATGGTCGACATCTTTGTGAAAGATCTAAACCTCGTATCGGACACAGCAAAAGATCTCAAATTTCCACTTCCTCTATCAAGCACAGCACTAAACATGTTTTTGAGTGCAAGCAATGCTGGTTTTGGCCAGGAGGACGACAGTGCCGTTATCAAGATTTTTGATGGTATTGAGCTTCCAGGTGTAGAAAACAAACAGAAATAAGCGCACGTAAAACGGAGAAAAAATGATGTTATTAGGCGTTATCGCAGACGACTTTACTGGCGCAACAGACATCGCAGGTTTTCTTGTAGAAAACGGCATGCGCACAGTTCAGCTTAACGGTATTCCAAAAGAAGAGATTGATGTAAACGCAGATGCGGTCGTGATCAGTCTTAAATCTCGCTCTTGTCCTGTAGATGAGGCAATCGAGGATTCAGTAGCGGCGCTTAAGTGGCTGCAAGCAAATGGCTGTCAGCAGTTTTACTTCAAGTACTGCTCAACGTTTGACAGCACAGCAGAAGGTAACATTGGTCCTGTAACGGATGCACTGCTTGCAGAGCTAGGTGAAGCGTTCACCATTGTCTGCCCATCATTACCAGTGAATGGTCGCACAGTTTTCAACGGCCATCTATTTGTATTCCAAGACTTGCTAAGCGACTCAGGTATGCGTAATCACCCTGTGACACCAATGACTGATTCAAGCCTAGTTCGTATGATGGATGCTCAATCTCAAGGCAAATCTGGCCTGGTGAACTTCCAAATAATTGAACAAGGTCCAAAAGCGGTAATTGAGCGCTTTGAAGAGCTAAAAGTACAAGGCAACCGCTACGCAGTGGTTGATGCATTCAATGCAGAGCATCTTGTCACACTTGGCCAAGCGGCGAAGTCTCTAAAACTGGTAACTGGTGGTTCTGGTTTGGCTGCGGGTATTGCTAAGAACTGGATAGAGAGCCTTGAAGATCAAAGTGATGCGAAGCAAGAGGGGAACCCTAAAAAGGCACCAACCGTTGTGTTATCTGGATCTTGTTCTGTCATGACCAACCAACAGGTCGCTGTTTACAAAGAAAAAGCGCCACACTTTGCTATTGATGTGAAGGCGTGTCTGACGGAAGAAGACTACTCAAATCAAGTGTTTGATTGGGTCATGACCAACATCGAAAGCGAGTTCGCACCACTGGTTTACGCAACCGCAGATGCAGCGGCGTTAAAAGCGATTCAACAAGAGTTTGGCGCGCATGCTTCAAGTCACGCGGTTGAACAATTCTTTAGCCAACTTGCAATCAAACTTCAGCAGCACGGTGTGAAAAATTTCATCGTTGCGGGTGGGGAAACCTCAGGGGTTGTAACCCAAAGCCTAGCCGTAAAAGGTTTTCATATCGGTCCTCAAATCGCACCAGGTGTACCTTGGGTGAAGTCACTTGAAGGCGAGCTTTCTTTGGCTCTGAAATCGGGCAACTTCGGCGATGAACACTTCTTTGCCAAAGCACAGTCGTTTTTTGAATAGGTGAGGTTGTGATGAATAAAGAATTGATGACAGAACAACAACTGCGAGAGCAAATGGTCACTATGGCGCGCTCTATGTTTGAACGTGGCTATGCGACTGGCGGCGCTGGCAACCTTTCTCTAAAACTGCCTAATGGACACTTTCTGGCAACGCCAACTGGTTCTTCGTTCGGCCGCTTGATTGCTGAAGAGCTTTCGGTTGTGGATATTGATGGCAACCATATCTCTGGTGAAAAGCCATCAAAAGAAGTGGCTTTTCATCTGGCGATTTATCGAAATAACTCAAAGTGTAATGCGATTGTGCATCTGCATTCTACTTACTTGACGGCGCTTTCTTGTCTTGAAGGTCTAGATCGCGAGAATGCCATCAAAGCTTTTACACCTTACTTTGTAATGCGCATTGGCGAACTGCCAGTGATTCCGTACCTGCGCCCGGGCGACCCTCAGATTGCTGAAGAACTTGCGCAGCGGGCTAGTGACTACAGAGCTTTCCTCCTGGCGAACCATGGTCCAGTGATCACGGGTACGGACTTTGAAGATGCAGTGGATAACGCAGAAGAGTTAGAAGAGACAGCGAAGCTAGCGTTCATTCTTAAAGACAGCAACATCCGCTACTTAACGGATACTGAGATTCAAGACCTAAAAGGGAGAGGTAAGTAATGGCTAAATTCGCGGCAAATCTGACAATGTTATTCACAGAAGTTCCTTTTCTAGATCGTTTCGAAAAAGCACACCAAGCGGGCTTCAAAGCGGTGGAATACCTTTTCCCATACGCATTCGAAGCGCAAGAACTAGCAAGCAAGATACAGCAGTTTGGTTTTGAGCAAGCGTTATTCAACATGCCTCCAGGTGATTGGGATGCAGGTGAACGAGGTTTTGCAGCTATTCCGGGGCGTGAGGATGAATTTAAAACGAGCGTCGAGACTGCGCTGATGTACGCCAAGGCACTGAACTGTAAAAAGGTTCACGCTATGTCTGGCATTGTTGATTCTCGCTTCACTCGTGATCAGCATATTGAAACCTTTATCTCAAACATTCGTTATGCAGCGGATAAGTTTGCCGAACATGGTGTTGAGCTGATGATTGAGCCACTCAACAATCGCGATGTACCGAACTACTTTGTTGCACATCAACGTGAAGCGGTTGAACTCATCAAACAAGTGGCTCGTCCAAACGTGAAATTGCAGCTCGATCTCTATCACGCACAAATTATGGACGGTGATCTGAGTACGTTGATTCGCGATGTGGCGCCATACACAGGCCATATTCAAATTGCTTCTGTGCCTGAAAGGCACGAACCATCGGAAGGCGAACTGAATTACCCACACCTATTCAATGTTTTGGATGACTCTGGTTACCAAGGCTGGATCGGTTGTGAATACAACCCAAGGCATAGCACGCAGCTAGGCCTTAGTTGGGTTAAACCATACCTATAACAATTTTAATTTCTATCCATAAATAACTTGAAACCAATTACAAAAACAAAGGGTCGTGACTATGAATATTATCATAACTGGAGGGGCGGGTTTTCTCGGAACCCTACTTGCCAAATCACTACTAAAAGAAAACAAAGCTGAAAGTATTACTATTGTCGACATTCAAAAGTCGCGCTTAGAGGGCATTGATGACCGAGTCGTTTCTTTAGTCATGGATATGACAAAGCGAGAAAATATAGACCAAGTTATTACTGCCGAAACGACACACATTTTTCATTTAGCGGCAATTGTATCGAGCCATGCTGAGCAAGATTTTGATTTAGGTGTAGCTGTAAACCTGACGACCACACAGTTATTGCTTGAGCGTTGCCGTAAAGTAAACCCTAATATTCGTTTTACGTTTGCTTCATCTTTAGCTGTCTTTGGTGGTGATCTTCCGGAAACGATTACACCAATAACAGCACTTCATCCTCAGTCATCCTACGGGACGCAAAAAGCTATAGGTGAGTTATTGGTTAACGACTATGCCCGTAAAGGCTTTGTTAAAGCTGTATCCGTACGTTTACCGACTATTTGTATTCGCCCTGGGAAACCAAACCTTGCCGCTAGCTCTTTCGTAAGCGGAATTATTCGTGAGCCTTTGAATGCTCAAGAATCAAATTGTCCTGTAGACCCTACGCTAAAACTTTGGATATCGAGCCCGTCTAGAGTGGTGGACAATATTCAATATGCAGGGCTAATGCCTTATGAGCAGTTAAATAATCTGTCCTATAGAACGCTTAATTTACCTGGTATTCAAACTACACCAGCTGAGATGATTCAAACAATGGACACTCTAATGGGTAAACAACTTTCTAATTATATTACCTATGAGCATGATGCGGGTATTGATCGTATTGTGAGTAGTTGGCCACAAAAAATTTATTGTACTAAAGAACTGGAGCTTGGATTTAAAGCAGACAGTAATTTCAAGGATGTATTACAACAATTTATTTCTGTTAACAATATGGAGATTGTCTAATGTTACCAACCTCAGTAATTGGACTAATAGTAGCCGTATCAGTCCTTGTTTTTCTTGTATTACGTACAAAAGTACATGTGTTAATTGCGATGTTAATTGCGGCATGTATCGCAGGTATTATTGGTGGGTTAAGTGTTGACGACACGATTGCGACCGTTAGCAAAGGATTTGGTGGAACATTAGGCGGTATAGGGATTGTCATCGGTCTCGGCGTTATGATGGGGGCTATTTTAGAGGCTTCTGGAGCAGGAGAAAGTATTGCCTATAATTTTATAAAGTGGTTAGGAAAAAAGAAAGAAGAGGCCGCTCTTGCTGTAACTGGCTATATTGTTAGCATCCCAATCTTTGTGGATAGCGCGCTTATCATTCTTTATCCAATAGCGAAGTCTTTGTCAAAAACGTCCAATCGCTCGATTTTAACGCTTACGGTTGCTCTGGCGGGCGGCTTGGTCGTAGCGCATCACGCTATTCCGCCGACTCCAGGGCCTTTGGGCGTTGCTGGTATCTTTGGTGTCGATCTTGCCAGCATGTTAGGTTTTGGTTTGATGATCGCAGCGCCTTGTGTCATGGGTATTGTTTGGTATGCAAGATGGTTAGAAAAACAGTTTCCTGAATTCATTCCAACCGAACATTTCTCGAAGTCTAGTGAGCAACTGATTAATGATCACAAAGAGTACATTGCAAGTAAAGAAGCGAAAGACCTACCATCTTTAAGTAAATCTATCGCTCCAATTATTATCCCTATTTTACTTATACTTGCGAAATCAGTGATGGGTTTATTAGAGGGGACTTTCGGTTTCGAAGGGCTGACTGCAACAACATTTGGTCAATTTATCGCTTTTATCGGCAGCCCTACTATTGCACTATCAATAGCGACGTTATTAGCGGTTTACACATTGGGTAATAACCTTACCAAAGAAGAAGCGAATGAAAAGATGGAACAAGGAATCTCCACTTGTGGCATCATTTTGTTAGTAACAGGAGCTGGTGGCGCGTTAGGTGCCGTATTGCGTGAAACGGGTGCGGGCGCAGAGATTGCTAACCAAGTTGCAGGGCTTCCTATTTCTGCGGTTATGATTCCATTTATTATTGCGACGTTAGTTCGTATTATTCAGGGCTCTGGTACAGTCTCCATGATAACCGCTGCTTCTATATCTGCCCCAGTTTTAGTAAATATTCCTGACGTTAACCTTTTATTCGCAGCGACGGCAGCTACGATGGGATCTCTATTTGCTGGCTACTTTAATGACTCGCTATTCCATATTGTTAATCGATTAATGGGGGTGACTGAGGTTAAGAAACAACTCATTATTTGGACTATTCCAACAACAATTGCTTGGGCTATTGGTGGTTCATTAGTAATGATTCTTAACTTATTCTTCGGATCTCATGGTTCAATCTTTGATCCCGTGTTACCACTTGCTGTACTTCTGGGGTGTGTTGCATTTACAAAATCTTACAGCGCTAAGCACGTCGAATTACAAGAGGTATAAAGGTTTACTTGTACTCTTCCATAAAGTAAAAACCTATCACAGCATGTATTTTTATCAGATGGTTTAGAGATTGTTAATAGTATGAACGGCCCTATGTTTGGGCCGTTTTAGTTCTTATAAATAAACTATTTAACTTGAACCGATATAGGTTCCGTTTTCAACTTAATCAATATGAAATGGAATTGTTATTTCCCGCTTAGTAAGCGATTACCTATAAAGGATCTATTCGAGTTTAACCCTAGTGACTTTACTCTAGCGAAGTAGGGTTACTTTATATAAGAGTCCAGTACTTTTAATACGACTTCCATATCTTTTTCACGTTGAGTTTTGTCTTCCTCAAGTACAACGTGCTCAAGTAAGTGACCTTTAATTACTTCTCGCATCAAACCATTTACTGCTCCCCGAATAGCGGCAATCTGCTGCAACACATCTTGGCATTCATGCTCTTCTTCCAGCATTTTTTTAAGTCCATTCACCTGACCTTGTATTTTACTGACTCGAGTGTTGAGCTTCTTTTGATCTCTGGTTGTATGCGACATGTCTTATCTTCTTTAAGTTACGGGCCGAGTTATTCTAACTGATAATGTAGCACTCAATTTATACTGGGGGGTAGTATTTAATACTGGGGGGGAGTATAGTTTGCGATAAATTAGAATCAACAACAGAGAACAACAATGGATTTTGTCGCGTTACTACAACAAGGTAATGGGTGGTTCTTTATTCCCAGTGCCATTTTGCTTGGCGCTTTGCATGGTTTAGAACCTGGGCACTCTAAAACGATGATGGCGGCGTTCATTGTCGCTGTGAAAGGAACGGTCAAACAAGCCGTGATGCTGGGTTTAGCTGCCACACTTTCTCACACTGCAATTGTATGGTTAATCGCTGTTGGCGGGATGTATATTAGCCAGAAATTCACCGCTGAAGCGGCTGAACCATGGATGCAACTTATCTCTGGGGTCATTATCGTGACAACCGGCGTATGGATGTTTTGGCGGACATGGGCATGTTTCGCTTTCGATTACAGAGGAAGGGGAGCATCACCGTTTCCAATTGCGAACACTCAGCGGTAAACCTTTAACTGCTGAAGGTATCAAGGTTTCGGTATCGAGTGATGGTTATCAACCTGCTGATATCTATCACTTTATAGAGCGTGATGGATACTTGGAATCGGCGTCTTGCATTGAAGTCTCTAATGGACTTTCTGTCACTTTGATCATCGGGCACCATGATCATACCCATGACTTTGATGTACATTTCCGTTCTGGTTCTCATTTAGAAAGCGAAGATAAGGAATATCAAGATGCTCACGAACGCGCTCACGCTTTAGACATTCAAAAACGCTTTGAGAATCGAGACGTGACGAATGGGCAAATTCTGCTGTTTGGATTAACGGGCGGTTTGATTCCATGCCCTGCTGCGGTAACGGTTTTGCTTATCTGTTTGCAGCTTAAGGCAATGACTCTTGGTGCGACTTTAGTTGTGTCATTCAGTATTGGCTTAGCCTTGACTCTGGTTGCTGTTGGCGTTGTGGCAGCAGTGGGCGTGCAAAAAGCGACATCTAAATGGAGCGGTTTGAATGATGTTGCACGTCGAGCTCCTTACTTATCGGGCGTCTTGATCAGTGCAGTTGGTTTGTACATGGGTATGCATGGATACATATCGCTGACAAGTTAAACTCTGTGGTAAAGATTTTTTTCCTTTCTTTTTTATGGGCAATGGCTTCATGCCTGGGTTTGCATATTTTGCTGCCGATTCTTGATTGAGAATCACTCGATCTGACATCGCTGCCATATCTACAAACCAAGTCATTCTCGCTTCACCAAGCATCTCGGATTACAACCGCTGCGATTGTGGCTCTAATATCTGAACCTGAGATACTAAATGATAAAACGGGAGCACTGACCACAGCGCTCCCGACGGCAAAACGCTAATTAGCACTCTTTTCTTTAATGTTCGATACCAATTTGGTCGCATAGTTAAATTTAACTATGCAAACGTTTCCTTTTGCGTACTCGTCCCTTCGCCAAACCTCGTAGAAATGTGACGTTTTGAAGACTTTTTTTCCTTCTGTCTAAAGTAATCGGGAACCAAGCAGATACATAGTTATAAAGTTATGTCTTGCTCTGCCAAACAGACCCAAAATGCAGTTTGGTTGGTTTTGGAGAAGAAAGGCTTAGCGCTCGATTAATGAGCATCAATTGAATTGTATTGAGACAATTATAATGAAAAGAATCATCTTATTAGCAGTCTGCGCCATGTTTGGTATTGCTGTCGTGGCGAGTATGGCATCAACGTACCTAATTTCGAGTCAGAAAATCGATGACATCATCTTAAACAAATCCCAAGTTCAAGCTGAGTTTCTAGCGGGAAATGCGAGTTATATTTTGGAGAACTCAGCCAATCCAATGCAAGATTTACAATCGCTTGTTGAGGGGCTGAAACAACGTTCAGACGTGAGTTATGCCGTTGTAATTGACCGTAACGTAACGGCAGTAGCCCACAGTGATAAGCACAAGCTGAACAAAACCTATAACGATGAATATACTGTTGAAGGCGCGACGAGAGGTGTTCAACAGTACTCAAAGTGGTATGCCGATGTACAGAAAGTATGGGTGTTTGACATCATGGCACCAATTTATGTGGATGGTCAGTTATACGGTACTTTTGATATTGGTATTCCTATTACCGAAGTGAGCCAAGCGACGAATGGAATTATTACTTACCAGTTGATCTCTATGGTGGCGATCTTCGTTATGTGTGTTTTGATTCTGTCACTTCTGCTAAATAAACTGATGAGACCGCTTTCTGCGCTTAAAGACGCTCTACAAGACATCTCAAAAGGAGACGGAGACTTAACCGTTCGTTTGCCAGCGAAAGGTAATGACGAAGTCGCGCAAATTTCTTCTGCTTTCAACGTTTTTGTTGGGAAAGTACATGAGATTATTACACAAGTTGTAAATACTGGTGTGGAGCTTAATAGTTCAGCTGTCGCTTTGCGTGGGCAATCTCAGCAAGCGCTCACAAGAGGGCAAGAGCAGAACGAGCAAACCATGCTGGTTGTCACATCCATGAACGAAATGATTGCGACGGTCAATGAAATTGCCTCCAATGCTGCCGGGGCGGCAAATGCTGCGAGTGCAGCAAGTAATGAAGCGCAAGATGGCTACACGACGCTAGAAAGAACCAAAACGGCGATGACTAATCTTGAAAACGAGATGAACAGCACTTCCAACATTATCGTGAGTCTTGCTGAAAATACTCAGTCGATTGGTAGTATTCTAGAGGTGATTAGAGGTATTTCGGAGCAAACCAATCTATTGGCTCTCAATGCGGCTATCGAAGCGGCACGCGCTGGTGACGCTGGCCGAGGTTTTGCAGTAGTCGCTGATGAAGTTCGCAACCTAGCGACTAAAACGGCTCATTCTACCGATGAAATTGACAATATGATTCACCAGCTACAAACTGAAGCTCAAAGTGCGGTGAATTCAATGAGTAATAGTAAGACTCTTATTGAAGAAGGAACGGCAGAAACTGAGTTAGCTCGACAGGCTTTAGAAGCAATAGCTGCACAAGTGACGACTATTTCAGATATCAATACTCAAGTAGCAACCGCAACAGAACAGCAATCAACGGTAGCAAACGAAATTAATATGAACATGGATACCGTCAGCCACTCAGTGAAAAGTGCGCTAACGGCGAGTGAGCAACTAGAAGCATCAAGTCAACAACTCGCGGAGCTATCGCGAACACTCGATCGTCACGTGGGAGCGTTTAGAATCTAAACGCCAACTGACCCTTGACCCGTCCTGATATGGGTTGACACTTTTTAACTAAAACGCTCGATGTACTTCATCGGGCGTTTTGTATTTTAAA
>NZ_JAWOWF010000054.1:0-32311 GCF_033340295.1 Vibrio sp. 1401 | reverse complement strand
GCTACGACGATTGATGGGCGTAACCGCTCAGATCGTAGCTTCTTGATTTAGTTCCATCGAATTACGCAACAAAGCCAACGACAACTTCAGCGTGGCCCATAAGAGAACCGTTTACTTTCACGTCTAAAGGCTCGCCATTGAGCTTTTCCAACTCGATAACCGTGCCTTCACCCGCTTTCATTAAGTCCCCAAGTGGGATCTCCTTACTCGCAACTTCCAGCGTGACTGTGACAGGAATGCTTTTGAAAAAGCTAAGGTCACGTTCCGCAGTGGCTGGTTCTTGTTGGAGCGTATCTTCGGCTTCAAAGTCTTCTAATTGAAAATCATCAAAGTTCAGTTCTTCTGCGTCGAATGCATTAGTTTCTAGCGCTTCGCTCATCGCTGCGGTTCCTTATCAGGGTTAAAGATCAAAACAAGTTGGCCGTCTTGCTCGGCAATACGACCTGTAAATAGAGATTGGTTGCCAATGCTTACTGGAACCGTGTTAAGAAGCTCAATAGGTAAAATATCGTTGGGTTGTAAGCCAACCACATCACTTAAAGGCATCTTCTTTTTACTTAGAACAACGTTCAGTCGAACGGGGGTCGTCTCTAAAGAACGACAGAAAGGTTGAAACAAATCGGTATCAGGCTGCAGTTCAAGCTGCTCGATCAGCGTTTGAATAAGATGACCATCTAGCTTGAGATGAATTGAGCCTTGATGATCGTCAAACGCAATGTTTAATTGAACGTTAATGCCAATTCCTCTAGGGGTCTCATACTCACCCGTGTCCCACATTTCACCAGGAGCAAGCCAACCGATGATGATTCGACTGATGCGCTCTTGTAAACGTAAGTCACTGGCCGTCAGAGTAGCGGCTGAACGCTCTGCACTTGCACCATAAAATCTATCAGCCAACTTTATTAGCGTGTGAGGGTTACCATGGATGAATACCATGCCGCCTTCCTGATGTTGATAGGTCGACGTTTGCTCTTTGTCCATCTCAACCGATGTAAAGCGGTGCAAGTCTACTGAGGTTAAGCTAGCTTCCACTTTTCCTGTGCTGAGCCAATTTTGTAATTCAGTCGTAAGGTTTGAGCAAGATTCTGAAATTAAATTATCGAGCTTCTCACGAATGATATGAATAGGTTTGCCTAATAATTCTACATCAAGTAGTTGACTATCAGAAATAGGCTCGCTAACTCTATTTTCCATTTATATTTTACCGTGCGTTAACAATCGAAAGTGTTTTAACTTAATGGCGTGTAGTCTACACAGAAATTTTAATGATCTTTTAGCTCCAAACTCTAAGATTGTGACTTTAGTTCACATGTTGCTTTGTTCATATAGTCATAATCTTTTAATGAAATTTAAAAAGAGTTAGTTTTCTTTATAAATCGCTTAATAAATAAAATAACAATGTTGAGCGTTTTAGTTGTTATAGCTTTTTTAAATTGCCTTTATGGCGTAACAACAACTTCAAATAAATAAATTATAAGATACTGTTTTTTATGCTTAAAGCTTCCGTTGGAGGCTAAGCGTGCTCTCTTGAGCGTTTTGTAACCAATTTTAATATTCAGAATAGGTAATTAAAATGATTAGCTATGCCAGTTCTCTCGGCTTGGTGGCATATTTAATTAAACGGTTTAAGTCATGGGAATGTAAGATATACATGAATCATGTCCGTTTGATAATTTGTAACACAATTATTGTTATCAGTTTTATTTTTTCAAAAGTGTCATATTCAGAAGAAGTCTTAATAATCCCTATGGACCTCTCTAAATGGACATATGAGGGAAATAAATTCAAATGCAACTTGTTGCAATCAAATAAAGACTATGGGAAGTTTTATTTCCTAGCGGAACCTAATAATAAATTCTATTTTATTTCCGATATAGAATATGAAAACAATAAATGGAAAACGATTGCTTTAACAACTCAAAATGCTCCTTGGGGTGATGAGCTTTATAGAAAAGAATTTGGTTCCCTTGAATTTACTAAGCCGTCTCAGCGTTTCATCTTTAATAAAGGCGCTGAAGAATTCATGGATTCAATTGCTTCGGGTAGTTGGGTGACGCTGTCACTTAAAGGAAGTAATGCTTCCTCTGTTTCAGAGATTGTGATTCCTACTCTTCAAATTCAAAACGCATTGAAATCATTTAATGCGTGTCGCGCGCGATTGCCTAAATTGTCTTTTTCAGAGGCAAGGGATATGGCGCTCTCATTTGAGTTTGGTCAGAAGACGTTAAGTCGTGGACAGAAAGCAACACTAGAAGCGCTGTATAGCTATGTATCTGTGGATGATCGAGTGACCAAAATCCTCATCGACGGTCACACCGATAACGTTGGTTCAAGTTTAACGAACCTTTCTGTGTCACGTACTCGAGCAGAGCAAGTCACCAATGCTTTGATTGAGCTTGGGGTCGACGAGTCGATGATCGAAACACGAGCTCATGGTTCACGTTACCCAATTGCCAGCAATAACTCGGTTAATGGCCAAGCAAAAAACCGACGTGTCACCCTGCGTTTAGTGAGGGACAACGAGTATACGGCTACGAAACACCACCCAGATCTACAATCACAAAATCAACAAACGAAAGTTAAGGTTCAATGATGACGAAAACGAAAATTTTGTTGGTTGAGCCAAATGAAGCTCTTGCTCAACCAGTATTGGATGTGTTGCAAAATGCAGGTTACACCGCGAAACACACTCGTACTGGTCGAGGCGCTTTGCTTGAAGAGCGAGCAGAAATCACTTTAGTGAGCTCTACGCTGCCGGATATGTGTGTTCGTGAGTTTGTCGCGTGTCACCAAAAGCAGCGAAATTCGGGTGTTGTTATTGCGATTGTCGACCAAGAACAAGGCATCTTGGCTGCTGAGACGATGAAAGCGGGCGCTACTGATTATCTATTACGCCCGTTTGAATCTAATCAGTTGGTTAATCTGCTTAAACGTGTTGAAGCGTTAGGTAAGCCAATGGCCAACATTGTTGCGGAGTCTTGGAGAAGCAAACAAGTTCTGCAATTGGCGCATCGTGCAGCATGTACTAACGCGAGTGTGCTTATTACAGGTGAATCGGGAACGGGTAAAGAAGTGCTGGCGCGATATGTGCATGAGCACTCTCCGCGTATCAATGGTCCATTTGTGGCGGTTAACTGCGCCGCCATTCCAGAGTCAATGTTAGAGGCTGTGCTATTCGGTCATGTAAAAGGCGCGTTCACCGGAGCGACAAATTCTCAAAGCGGTAAGTTTGAAGAAGCAAATGGCGGGACGATTCTGCTTGACGAGATTGGTGAAATGTCACCTGCGGTTCAAGCGAAATTGTTACGCGTCCTTCAAGAGCGTGAAGTAGAACGTGTTGGTAGCCATAAAGCCGTTCAGCTCGATATTCGTGTTATTGCGGCAACCAACAAAGACTTACGTGAGGAAGTTCAAAAAGGCACGTTCCGTGAAGATCTTTATTATCGATTAGATGTGCTGCCTCTGCACTGGCCGCCTTTGCGTGAAAGAAAAGAGGACATTCTACCAATTAGCCAATTCTTTATTGAAAAGTATCAAGATAGCAGCCGCTGTCACCTATCCCAAGATGCGATTAGTGCGCTGAGTCAGTATCACTGGCCGGGCAATATTCGTGAGTTGGAAAATGTCATTCAACGCGCTTTGGTCATGCGTCATGGTGATTACATTACAGCCCATGACCTGATGCTGCCTATTGAGCTTGTCGCGTCAGTTCCTACAGCAGAGCCAACTGCAAGTTTTGGTCATGTAGAAGCGAAGAAGCAAGCTGAATATCAGTTTATTTTGGAAAAGTTACGTCAGTTTGGTGGAAACCGAACGAAAACCGCAAACGCGCTTGGAGTCTCTACTCGAGCGCTACGCTACAAGCTCGCAGCAATGCGAGAACATGGTATTGATTTACAGTCGGCACTAGGCTCGGCTGCCTAATAGGAGAAAAAATAGATGGCAAGTCAACCTACTCATGCGGTCTCGGCAGAGCAACTTATGTTGTCAAAAATGCAGGCGATGCAGGCACAAGTGCAGCCGCCAGAGTTTATCGTGAGTGCAAATCCTTTAGATCAACAATCACTAAACGCACCTTTATCGTTCTCACAAGCGATGACAAATGTGTTGGATACAGTGAATCAACATCAATCAGTGGCTAGTCAAAAAATGACGGCCGTAGAAACAGGAAAAAGTGATGACCTAGTTGGTGCAATGGTCGCGAGCCAAAAAGCCAGCTTGTCCTTTAATGCTTTGATGCAAGTGCGCAACAAAGTCGTGACCTCATTTGAAGATATTATGAAGATGCCGGTGTAATTCATGTCAGAACTAACCCCCCAAGTCGCCGGAAACACAGCTATGGCTACCGGCACAGCACAGACATTTTCTACTGCCAACGGCATGGACGATGTGACAACGAAGCTGAAGCAAATCTGGTCTAGCAGTCAGAGAAACTTAGTGCTATCTGCGGTGTTAGCTGCGATTGTTGCAGCGATTATTGTGGTTGCACTATGGAGTTCCTCGCAGAGCTTTCGTCCGCTCTATAGCCAACAAGAGCGTTTTGATATCGGCGAAATTGTGTCGGTATTAGAAAGCGAAGGCGTAAGCTACCGCATGCAAGAGCAAAATGGACAAGTTCTTGTACCAGAAGGTGAGGTTGCGAAGGTGCGCATGTTGCTTGCATCAAAAGGTGTTAAAGCTAAGCTGCCGACAGGTTTGGATTCGCTCAAGGAAGATAGCTCTCTTGGTACGAGCCAATTTATGGAAACAGCGCGTTATCGTCATGGTTTAGAAGGTGAGTTAGTACGTACTATCATGTCTTTGAACTCAGTAGCGAACGCGCGTGTTCATTTAGCAATACCTCGTCAAACTCTATTCGTCCGCCAAAACAGTGAGAATCCATCAGCATCTGTCATGCTTGAGCTCAAACCTGGTGAAGACTTAAAGCCTGAACAAGTTGAAGCGATCATTAACCTAGTGGTCGGCAGTGTCACGGCAATGAAGCCAGAATTTGTTTCTGTCATTGACCAGTATGGCCGTCTTCTTAGTGCGGATGTCGCTTCTGCGGAAGCTGGTAAAGTAAATGCGAAATATCTTGAATACCAGAAGAGTGTTGAAAAACAGATCATCCAACGCGCAGCAGATATGCTTACGCCGATTGTGGGGCCGAGTAACTTCCGAGTACAAGTCGCTGCCGATCTGGACTTTAGCCAAGTTGAAGAAACACAAGAAATTTTGGATAACGCACCGGTTGTGCGTAATGAGCACACCATTCATAACAACTCGGTTGATCAAATTGCGTTGGGTGTTCCTGGTTCTCTAAGTAACCAACCGCCAGTGACAGGATCTGGTGAAGTGGAAACGAACGATAGCCAAAACACGAATGCGCGATCTGAAGTGAATCGTCAATATGCTGTAGGTAGTAGTGTTCGTCGTACTCAATACCAACAAGGCCAAATAGAAAAGCTTAGTGTCTCGGTTCTGTTGAACTCCAAAGCTTCGCCAGATGGTGTCGCGTGGAGTGAAGCCGATAAAGAGCAAATCTCAAACATGATCATGGATGCTGTTGGTATCTCTGCCACACGAGGTGACAGCTTAAGTTTAATGAGTTTCAACTTCACCCCAATTGAAATTGATGCTCCTCCTGCACTGCCGTGGTGGCAAGACCCTACAGTACAGCAGCCAATACGCTACGTTATTGGTGGCTTGTTAGGCTTGGCGATGATCTTCTTCGTACTGCGTCCATTAATCATGCACCTAACTGGCGTTGATAAACCTGTGCCTGAGCTAAATTTTGCTGAGCCTCAGGAAGAACCTGACTACGAAAACTTGCAAACGCGTGAAGAACGCGAGCATGAAGAAGTACTTGATCGCCGCCTATCTGAAAAAGGCATCTCAGCCTCTTCAGGTTTAGATGTAAACAGCGACATGCTACCGCCAGCAGGCTCGCCATTAGAAATTCAATTGAAACACCTACAGCTTATTGCTAATGAAGAGCCAGAGCGCGTAGCCGAAATACTGAAACAATGGGTAAACATCAATGAACACAGTTCTATCAAAGCAGACGCTTAGTTATGTTGAACAAACCGCGCTCGTGCTATTAGGCATGGGCGAGGATGCCGCAGCGAAGGTTTTGCAACACTTTAGCCGTGATGAAACCCAGCGTGTGACTCGTGCAATGGCGAAGTTAAATGGCATTAAGAGCGATTCTGCTCGTGGTGTTATTCAAACTTTCTTTGAAGATTTCCGTGAGCACAGCGGTATTCGAGGAGCCTCTAAGGAATACCTATCTAATACATTGCGTAAAGCATTGGGTAACGATTTGGCAAAAGGGTTATTAAATACCTTATATGGCGATGAAATTCGCAACAATATGCAGCGCTTACAGTGGGTGGAAGCAGAAACTCTCGCTCGTTTCATTGTGAACGAGCACCCACAAATGCAAGCAATTTTTCTAGCGTATTTGCCAGCAGACAGCTCTTCAGCGGTATTGAAGCACTTGCCACAAGATTACCATGACGAAATCTTGTTCCGTATTGCTCAATTGCAAGATATCGATCATCAAGTTGCCGTTGATTTGCATGAACTCGTTGAGCGTTGCATCGAAAAAGTATCCGCAAGTCAAAGCACGCCGTTATCAGGTGTTAAGCAAGCAGCAGATATCATTAACCGCTTTGAAGGTGACCGTGGTTCATTGATGGAAATGCTGAAGTTGCATGATGAAGATGTTGTTAATGCAATTGAAGAAAACATGTTCGACTTTATGGTTCTTGGCCGACAACGCGAAGAAACTATGGACATGTTGGTGCAGCAAATCCCGCTAGAGTTGTGGGCAGTTGCGCTAAAAGGTTCCGATATTACCTTACAACAAGCTATTAAGCGTTCAATGCCGCAACGTATGGTGAAAGCGCTAGAAGATGACATGGACGCACGCGGCGCTGTTGCGTTAAGTCGAGTTCAAAAAGCACGTCAAGACATCATGCAAATGGTACGTGAGCTGGATGAATCTGGTGAAGTTCAGCTGCTTCTCTATGAAGAGCCAACGGTGGAGTAAGGTCATGCTAGAGATAAAATCAAGTACTATGCGATTGCCTCCGAGCGGGTATCGTTTACACCGTTTTCCTCCTTTAGCGCAACCTAAGACTATCGAAGACGAATTCGGGCTAGATAACCAAGGCTGGCAAGAACCTCAAATTGATATCCAACAGCAACTTGAAGAAGGTTTTCAACAAGGTTTGCAACAAGGACATGAGGAAGGCTTACGCCAAGGTATCGAACAGGGCAAGCAACAAGGTCTGTTGGAAGGCCAAAAAGAAGGTTTCCAAAAAGGCTTTGTTTCCGGTGAGCAGTCTGGAAAGCAAGGCTTTTTGGAGGCGGCGAAGCCTGTCAATGAACTTTTTCACGCCCTTTCTCGTTGGCAGGATGAAAAAGAGCAGCAACAACGTCATATGATTTGTGAACTGGTACAAAAGGTAGCTCAGCAAGTGATTCGTGCCGAGCTCACTTTAATGCCTCAGCAGATCCTAGCTTTGGTGGACGAGACATTGTCTGCCATGCCTGGTAAAGCGGAAACAGTAACTGTGCATTTAAATCCGCAAGATTTAGAGCGCATTACTCACATCAATGCTGATTTGCCGCAATCTTGGAAACTGGTCCCTAATACGGAGCTTCCTATTGGTGGCTGTCAGTTAGTGACTGATGACGCAGAAGCGGATGCGAGCTGCGACTCTCGTTTGGAAGCCTGTATGGACAATGTAAAGCAACACCTTTTGGATGAAGTCAGTATTCCACAGGTAGAGTCTGAGCATGAGTAATACCCTAAGCCATGAACTATTAAGTGAGCGTTTGAGCGAAGCCTTGGCTTCGCTCGATTCAATCCCTGTTGCTCGCGTAACAGGGCGATTGATAAAAGTAAACGGCTTAATGTTACAAGCCGTAGGGTGTCGGTTTAAGCTTGAGCAGCGTTGTCTCGTAGAAACCGCGGAAGGCGATATGATCGAAGCGCAAGTTGTGGGCTTTGAACACACTATTGCTTACCTCATGCCTATCCGCCGTTTAGGCGGTCTGTTTGCAGGTGCAAAAGTCATCCCTCTTGATGGTGACAGTACCGTGCAGCTAAGCTCTCAGTGGTTAGGACGCGTACTGAATGGTTTAGGTGAGCCGTTAGATGACGGGGCACCGCTTAAGGGGGGAGAGCGAGTTTCACTTGAACCAAAACCGATTAACCCACTGAAGCGACGCCCAGTTGATACACCACTCAACGTAGGCGTGCGTGCGATTAATGGACTATTGACGGTAGGCAAAGGCCAACGTATTGGTTTGATGGCTGGCAGTGGCGTCGGTAAAAGTGTGTTAATGGGGATGATCACCAAAAACACGGAGGCCGATGTAATTGTGGTCGGGCTTATCGGTGAGCGAGGCAGAGAAGTACGTGAGTTCATCGAGAGAAACTTAACCCCAGAAGCGCGCAAGAAAGCGATCATTATCGCGGCTCCTGCTGATGAATCCCCGCTAATGAGGTTAAGAGCGACATTACTTTGTCATCGCGTTTCAGAGTATTTCCGAGACCAAGGCAAAGACGTTCTACTTCTGATGGACTCTCTAACCCGATACGCCATGGCACAGCGCGAAATCGCTCTTTCGCTCGGTGAGCCTCCAGCTTCTCGTGGTTATCCGCCCTCAGTCTTCAGCGTGTTACCTCAACTCTTAGAGCGAGCGGGTAACAGTGAAAATCAACATGGTAGCTTAACGGCAATTTACACCGTATTGGCAGAAGGGGACGACCAACAAGATCCTGTCGTGGATTCCGCGCGCGCCATCTTAGATGGGCATGTCGTTTTATCGCGTCAACTGGCTGAGCAAGGGCATTATCCCGCGATAGATATCAACGCGTCTATTAGCCGTTGTATGAATACTTGTACGCAGGACGCACACAGCACGATTGCGAATAACTTCCGTCAAATGTACTCCAACTACCTTCAGGTTAAAGAGTTACTGCCATTAGGGGGTTATCAACCAGGACAAGATCCTGAGTTAGATCAATCTGTTGCTATGTATCCAAATTTGCGTGCATATCTACAACAAGCTGCCAACGAGTCTGTAGATTACCCAACCAGTTTGACCGAGCTCGCGCAGCTTTTTCAAAGTGCTTAATCAAATGGGAGTGACAAGGCTGAAATGAAATCCAAGTTAAAAGCCGTAGGCAAGTTACAGCAAATGGAAGAAAAACAGCGTGACCGTGTGGGTCAACAACTTGATGCCATGCGTCAGCGTCACTCCCATCTTTCAATGCAATTGGAACAGTTGTCGGCGTTGAAAGGCCACGCTGGACAATCAACCCGAACCGGCCCGACGCTGACGAGCGCGGCTTTGATGAACTTTAATCGTGTTGACCAAATGCTACAAAGAATGCTTCGTCACCACGAGCAAGAGCAAGCCGTTATGCAAGCGGAATGTGCATCTGTACAGAAAACGCTAGAACACAAGCACGCACGCGTTCAAGGGTTAGAAAAAGTGCTTGATCGTTGGCGTACTAAGCAGAACTATGAAAAAGCGAAAAAAGAGCAAAAGATGATTGAAGACATCATTAACTCTCGCGTCAAGCGTAAGATATTATGATGTCTTGTTGACGCTACTAGGAGCGCGAATAATTTCTGCGGTGTCTTAGCCAACCAAACCAGCCTCCAAGCATGATCAACCCTGATCCGAGAGCACCGCCGCCACTGCTGCCGTTGTTACCAAAGCCAGATGTGTTGGTATCGACAGGCTCAAAGCCAGAGTCCCCTTCGCTATGATAATCTTCCGAACTTGCTAAGAGGGCGTTATAACTGGTTTTTACACCTGAGCTGGTTTGGGTCTCAATCCATGTTGCATAGTTCAAAATCTCGGTAAACACACTTGGAATCGCAGCGGATTCGCAAACTGAAGAACCGTAGCTCACAATGCCAATTTGCTGATACATGCCATTATTGTCTTGATAGGTGAGAGGACCGCCTGAGTCACCACGACAGATACCAGTGTAGCTTCGTTCAGGAAATCCATTCGCACATAAACTTTCCTGAGCGTTAAACCCTGTTACCAACGAAGCGCATTGGGTGTCGGTAAGGGGTTTTACTTCTGCCCAGCGTAAATAGTTAGGGGGGCTTTCATCATTGGTTGAGGTCTGACCTAAACCGAATATCTGATAAACTGACTTGCTGCTGTAGTCTCCAAAGTCTTGCGGTAAAGTGATGGATTGGACGTTATCGGTGATAGGTCTAGTCAATTCAAGGACAGCGATGTCATTAATCCATAAATCGCTAGGCACATAATCAGGATGAATCGTGATAGAGCGAACATCTTTGAATTCTTCAACAAACACGTCATTCATCGTAGGGTTTTTGACTAACACTCGTAGGTCGTTGATTGTCCAGCCGTCAGTAAAAACGCTTGGTTCTACGCAGTGAGCCGCAGTTAAAATGAAGCGGTCGTTTACAATGGTTCCCCCACAAATATTGGCAAACTGATTAGCGCCAGTTTTATGTAGAATAAGACGTGCAAAAAAAGGAAGTTGGTTTTGGGTAGCCTGCTGACCCCCAATAATTGCCGTGGAGATCCCTTGTTCTGAAAGGCGGTTATCATTTTCTACTTCAGCGGTCGTACTCAAAGATACTGCAAAACAGAGTGCGCTTAGCCATATTTGATACTGCTTCATAAACCATCCTTGGATGAAAAGTGCTCTTCTAACTTTATACTAGTTTTTCAGTGAATGTGCTTAACAAAAGTTTCTAATAGTTGAATGATTGTTGTAGCCAAGATCGCAACAGATGAAATGATTCAAGCTTTAGCTTGTGTGGCGGGCATACAAAGTAAAGCTGTTGATGAGGATTAATGACGGGTTCACCCAGCTCGATTAGCTGACCATATTTGATGTCATCCTTCACAAACAAGCGATGAGTGACCAATAACCCCAAACGACGAGTTGTGGCCTGGACGGCTTGTATCGACATGTTAAAAGTGATTGGTTTTTTATTTTTAGGTCGCTGGATACCCGTCGCGTCCAGCCACACGTTCCAGTCATTTTTCCGTCGTTCGTTAGTAACTTCAATGATGGGATACTGCTTTAAGAGTTGAGTGATGTTTGAGTCCTTGGTCTTCGCTATCAATTCAGGACTGCACACCAAAACCAGTTCATCTTCACTGAGCTTTTCGCAGTAGTAATCCTGCCATTCTTCGGGATTTCCATGCACCAAGGCCGCGTCGATACCTTCTTGTTCTAAATTGAATCTGCCAGACAGGTTTGATAAACGAACGTCTAATTGAGGAGCAAACCCTTGTAAATCTGACATTCGAGGAATCCACCAGTGAAGAGCCAATGAATTCACCATATTGAGCGTAACACGCTGCAAGTTCTGATCTTGGATGAGTGCTTCCGTTGCATCGACAATTTGCTCTAAAGCGGGTGCCACCTTCCTGTAATACTTTTTACCGTCCGCGTTGAGTTGAACTTGTCTGCCTATGCGATCAAATAGAGGCTTGTTGACTTGACTCTCCAGCGATTTAATTGCCTGACTTACGGCTGAGTGGCTCACACTTAATATCTGTGCTGCTTCTGTCATGCTGCCAGACTCAGCTACTGCAACAAATGCGTAGATGGACTTTAAGGGGACTAGTTTCCGCATAATTTAAAAACCGTAGCTGGTGATAGATAAGTTAAACTGTAAGTTTTTCTTACATCAATGGTTAATATTACTCGCTATTTACTATAAGTGATGTCTTTTAAAATGCTCCATATATTAAGGAGTATTGAATGAATGCTGTAAACAAATCTATCCTTTTCATGTTAATGTCTACGTTAAGCTTATCTGTTACTGGACTGTTAGCAAAGCAGTTGTCAGGCGAACTTTCCGTCACACTATTTAGCTTCTTACGTTTTTTGGTGCCTGCGCTTATCTTGCTTATCTTACTTCGTGTGAAAAACCTTACCTTTCCTAAAGCGGGCACGCTAAAGCCTATTTTATTGCGTGCTCTTTGTATCGGTTTGTCACAACTTTGCTTTATCGCGTCATTACAAACGTTAACGCTCGTTGAGGGGGTCGTTTTGTTTGCTACTGGCCCATTATTTATTCCCTTGGTTGAAAAGCTGTTCATGAGGGGGCGCATTCGTGTTTCAACATTGGCGGCTTTAGCAATGGCGTTCACTGGTGTGGTTATGTTGGCGGGCGGCGGAAGTGAGATCACATGGCGAGCGGATTTATTGCTCGGCTTGGCTGGTGGACTCTTCAATTCTGGTTCTCAGCTTACGTTATATAAAGTGAGTAAAACAAATATGTCGCCGCTAGAAATCAACTTTTGGGCGTTTGGTTTTGCTGCCGTATTTCTGTTGCCGCTAACTTTGTTTAACGACTTCGACGTGTTACTTAATATGAGTGTTATGGCGCCTGAGATTTCTTCAAATACGCTGTGGATCGGTATGATGTCTCTGATGATCATTAACACCCAAGTTTTTCGCTCCAAAGCATATAAACTGGCAAGCAGTGGCTCTCAACTTGCACCACTCATTTTTACTAACTTATTGTTCACTGCGGTTTGGCAGAGCCTGTTTTTTGAAGACCGAATGAGTCAAAGTCAAATTGTTGGGATGAGTTTAATAGTGCTCGCAATCATACTGAACACATGTTGGGTTCGCTTTAAGGCGCATCGCAGTGGCGGTTTACAAGCGAGAACTTCTTAGTCTGTCGGAAAATGAAGGGGGCAGGTAGATAAATTGGTCGTGTGGTTTGATTTTTCCTGAGTATGGGCTAGCGTCAAGAAAGGTTCAGGGAGAGAAATCATGCTTACGCTAAATTATTACGTCGAAATTTCGGCGACACCGCAACGAGTGTGGGAAGTGCTAACCGATGTTGAGTTGTATAAACGTTGGGCGCAAGCCTTTTCACCGCAGTCTCAATTTGAAGGAGCTTGGGAAGAAGGAGGTGGCATCACTTTTTTTGATCCAGATATGGGCGGGACAAGGGCGATCATAGATACGGTGCTACCGCTTCAAAAACTTGAATTTCATCATGTTGCCATTTTTAATCCGGATAATCGTCAACAACTCGATGCTGACCTAGCATCTAGGTGGATCGGATCGCGAGAGATCTACCAGATCGATACCAACAACGATCGTTTACTACTCAATGTTACCATTCATACTCACAATGACTTTGTTTCCATGTTTAATCACGGATGGGAAAAAGCCTTACCCTTGATAAAAGCCATTAGTGAAGAGCAAGCTTAGGGTTCTTGCCTATCTTGGGCTGACGATGCGTTGCCTGAAGGTATACAATAGCACGCAAGATAGCGCACCTTAGAGAGTGGATGATGGAATTTAAAGTTGATACCCATACACATACGTACGCAAGTGGTCACGCGTACAGTACCTTGATTGAAAATGCAAAGTTGGCAAAAGAGAACGGGCTGGATATGTTCTGCACGACCGATCACGCAGAATCAATGCCGGGTGCGCCTCATTACTGGTTCTTCTCTAACCAGAAAATTCTGCCTCGCTTTCTTGAAGGCGTTGCGATTATTCGCGGCGTTGAATCTAACATTATGAATACCGAAGGCGACATTGATATTCCACTGAGTGTGGACCGCAACTTAGATTGGGTGATCGCGAGTTTTCATGAACCCGTTTTTCGTCCTGCAAACAAGCAAACTCACACGGAAGCACTTGTTAATGTCATTCAGAGTGGCCGTATTGATGCGCTCGGTCATCTTGGTAATCCAAATTTCGACTTTGATTTTCAGACCGTTTTAGCGTGCGCGAAAGAGCACAATGTCGCGATTGAAATTAACAACACCACTCTGAAGGGCAATAGCCGAGTAGGCAGCGTAGACCGTTGCCACGAGATTGCACAAATCGGGAAAGATCTCGGTGTTTTCTTCACCACGGGCAGTGACGCGCATTTCTGTCACGATGTTGGTAATCTGGATTTGGTTGGAGAGTTAATGGACAAAGTGGGTATTGATAGCAAGAAAGTGATTACTCACACCGCTCAGCAGTTTTTGTCTTTCTTAGCTTTGAGAGGCCGTAAACCAATTGCAGAATATGACAGCATTCTCAACGCATAAACTTGATTACATTTAAGGTATGCACCCGACGCCAGATTGCTTTACACTGCGACCCGGAAATACTCAACTAAGCTAGTTTTTCGCCTCTTATGGCGTAGGTTATTTGGGTGAATAAAGCCGACACAGAATTCGGCACTATAAATGGAGAAGTGAAAAATGTTACGTCCTTTAGTCCTAGGGTGTGCGATTGCGTTTGGCTCAACATACGCAATGGCAGAAGCGGTTGATTTAAAACAAAACATGAAACAGATGAAGATGGAATTCAAACAGGCGGCAGAAGCATCTGATGTCGAAACCATGAAATCTGCGATTGATAGCTTGCAAGCTATTGTTGAACAATCTAAGCGTGGTAATTACCCACCAGAGAAGTTTGATACTTACTTAGAAGGCTTTAACAAGCTGACGGTAACGCTAGATAAGATTGAAGCGGATCTTGATGCGGGCAAGCTACAAGAAGCGAAAGACCAACTGCGTGAAATCGATAGTCTTCGTGAAGAGTACCACGACAAGCGCAATCCAAGCATTTGGAGCAAGTTGTTCGGCTAATTATCTACCGAGCGGAGCATTTGCTCGTGGCAGTGGATTACGTGTTATCTCTAAGTAATGAATGAACACATTATCAGCCTGCCATTTCGGCGGGCTTTTTTGCGCCTGTCAATCGATGCATTCAAGAAAACCTGTGAGGTAGCAACCACTTATTGATACTGTTTTTTGAGCTATCACTCAAAATTGGTTACGCTGTGTGAAATTTGTTAAGTCACCGTTATGCGTAGATTAATTCCTTTTTACCGCTCGATGTTATTTGCTAGTGCTCTCAGTTGGGTGCTAGTGACGCTGATGCCTGTTATCAATGCTCATGGTAACAGCATGGGCGTGTGGGCGACGCTATGTACGCTTAACGGATTTGAGTTGGTCCAAATAGAAGAGGGCGACAATTCGGTCAGCCACAAAGGCAAGCCTTGTCCGTTTAGCCACTTCTCGACTTTTCATCACGATACACTTCCAACGACACCGATACTTTCAAGACAGAGCTTGGTGACTTCTGACAGCTACGCTTATTTGGCTCTAAGTGTGCGATTTGAAACACCAGTTCCTAGAGCGCCGCCAGTTTCCCTTTTCTCATAACGAAAACAATTACAAGTAAATAAAGCCAACAACACTGCCACTTCGAGCAGTGGTACTCCCAAATCTAAGTCAATTAGCGCCGCATACGAATGTGTATGTGCAGGATGCGTTTGACTGAATTTGGCTGTTCAACAATGAAAAAAGGAAAATACACATGTTGAGAAACTCGGCAAAGCCTCAACTCAAGGAAGCCTCACGCTTAAAATCCATCTACTTTATGACGTGGCGATGGCACTTTTACGCAGGTTTGTTCGTCATTCCATTTATGCTCATGCTTTCCCTCACGGGGTTGGTGATGTTGTTTGATGACGAAATCGAATTGGCTCGATACGAAGCGACATTACAAGTTTCACCACAAGAACAAATGGTTCCTGTCTCTGCACAATTAGAAACCGTAAAGCAGGCGTATCCCGATTTTAATGTCACTCAATTTGTACCTGCTAAAACGGCCGATATTGCCAACCGATTCTCGATTCAAAACCAAGAAGGCAGCTCTCTGATTGTTGCAGTAAATCCTTACACAGGAGACGTACAAGGCACCATTAATCGTGGTGATAGCATCTATGAACTGATGAACAGCATTCACGGCACCTTGCTCATCGGCGACCTAGGTGACCGCTTAATTGAAATCGCCGCAAGTTTGGGGATTTTGCTGTTGGTGTCTGGTTTGTACCTTTGGTTACCTAGAGACAACGCCAGCCGCGCCGGCTTTTTGAAAATCCGCTTTAACAATGGCCCTCGAATTTTGATTCGTGACCTGCATGCGAATTTAGGTGGTGTGCTGTCGATTGTGCTGTTGTTCTTTTTGATTTCAGGATTGTCGTGGGCAGGGATCTGGGGTGCGAAAATGGTACAAGCTTGGAATACCTTCCCAACCTATTACACATGGGGTGAGAAACCGGAATCCACACTGACACATAAAGATCTTAACCATGGTGCATCAGAAGAGATGCCATGGAACTTAGAGCTTGCTGCTGTGCCAGAGTCGAAAGATAAGCCCGCTCATGATCATGCCAATATGAAGGAAGAGACGGCATACGCAGGCAGTCATGATGCGCTCTCCATTGATGATATCATCCTCAAGGCTGAAATGATGGGCTTCACTGGCTATAAGCTGTTTTTGCCACGCTCTGAGACGGGCGTTTACACCGTTGCAGCTAACTCTATGGGTGGCGATATCTCTGACCCAAGACAAGATCGCACCAGCCACTTTGACCAGTATTCCGGTCGCTTGTTGGTGGATGTAACGTGGCAAGATTACAGCCTATTTGCCAAGTTCATGGCGGCAGGTGTGTCATTGCATCAAGGTGATGTGAGTATATTGAACAAAGTACTCAACGTAGTGTTCTGTTTGGCGTTCATCTTAATCTCAATCACAGGCGTGGTGATGTGGTGGATTCGTAGACCAAGTCGCAGTGCTGCATTAGGGGCGCCACCTAAGTTTCAGCAAGACAGTATTTGGAAGCTTGGCTTAGTAACGTTAGTGATATTGTGTCTCGCGTTCCCGATGGGCGGTTTCGCGATTGTTACGGTTCTTGCACTGGATTGGCTGTTGTTTAACCGCGTTGAGAAGCTGAAAACAGCGTTGAATTAGTAACAGACAAAGAATGGAATGGTAAAAGAGCCAGCGACGTGCTGGCTCTTTTTATTTCTGGTAAATCTCCAATGGCAAGCCATCTGGATCTTGGAAGAAGGTAAAGGCTTTGCCTGTGAATTCATCAATACGAATTGGCTCAACTTCAACGTCATTTGATTCTAGGTAGGCTTTCACCTGTTCAACATCATCAACCAAAAAAGCGAGATGCCGTAGCCCTTGCGCTTCAGGAAAGCTCGGTCTCTCTGGTGCGCCCGGAAAGCTAAACAGTTCAACTTGACTGCCGTCAGGTAAAGCGAGGTCAAGCTTGTAGGAGTCTCTGGCTTCACGATAGTTCTCGGCAATGACTTTTAACCCCAACACTTCAGTGTAAAAGCGTTTTGACCTTGGGTAGTCGCTGCAAATGATCGCGACGTGATGAATAGCATTAAACATGGTTAGCCTCTTCAAACATGGCTCGTATCCTCAAGCATGGTTAGTGTCCTCGGAGACTAAATGCTCCTTAACGAAGTCGATAAACACGCGCAGACGAGCAGGCATGTATTTGGTTTGCGCATACTGCATCGCGATAGCGCCGTGGTAGTTACTCTTGATCATCCAATCCGGCAATACTTCCACCACTTCCCCTTGCTCTAACGCGTCTTTGATTACGAAGTCATGGAAGATCCCAATTCCTAAGCCTGACTTAACGCCATTCAAGCGCATTTGAGAATGGTTAACGGCGTAACGTCCACTCACGGCAATCGAGTGGAAAGCTTCTTCTTTAAAGAAAGACCAGATGTTGTCTTTGTCGTTCTCCGCAAGATAAATACAATCGTGCTGCTCAAGCTCAGTCGGATGCTCTGGCATACCGTGTTTGGTAAGGTAATCTGGAGAGGCGCACAAAACAAGATTGGTCTTGCTGATCTCTTTGAGGACCAGATTCTCATCGGGTTTGTCGGTGAGCTTAAAGGCGACATCAATACCTTGGCGGAAAAGATCAATCTCACCATCTGCTGCACGCAGCTTAAGCTGAATATTTGGATAACGTTCTAGGAATGGCAACACAAACGGTTGAAGAACCGAATTAAGAAATGCTTCAGGGGCTGCTACTGTGAGTGCGCCTGTTGGCTCAGAATGATCTTCCGCAGATAGCTCAACGGCTTGCTGCGCGGCATTCACCATTGCAATGCTTTGGTCATAAACCTTTTGTCCTGCTTGAGTGATGATCAACTTACGAGTCGTGCGCTCAAACAGTTTCACCGAGAGGGCTTGTTCCAACCGTGTGATCAACTTACTTAAAGCCGATGGCGTCACGCCGAGTTGTTTGGCTGCAGCGGTAAAACTGCCTTCGTTTACCACCAAGATAAACGAAGCAAGATCAGGAAGTAGGGCAATGAGTTTTGGATTAACCATAATTGTTCAGTTCTGCGCAGCGGAATAACGATATTGTCTGGTACGGTTTCACGAGGTTCAAGTGTCACCGTCTCGCTTTAACGATATTTTGCCAAAAATGCATTGAGTGCAGGCAAGCCAGATTCACCAGTATGGTATTGCTGCCAACAGTGATAAATGGCCGTTTCATGGTCTGCAATTAACTCGATAGCTTCTCGCTCAGCGATTGAATACTGTTGTGAAGCGTTCACTTCTTCATGCCACTCTCGATATTTGACCTCATAAGGTTCTACCCACTTCAGAAGAGTCGCCACCAACTCTTGCCATGGTAAACCAATCCACTTGGTTGCATCTGCCAAGCCTTTATCTAGCATCTCTTGGTATCGACTTTCGATATCCATGCCATTTGTCAGCAGTACAGGTTTGAGCTTTTCTGCGGTGAGTTCTTCCACTTCAATCAAGGTTTGCCACAGCGTTTGTTCACTTTGGGCGTAATGGCTCAAGTAGTGGTTGAAAAAAGCGATGCCGTAGATTTCGCCATAGTAGGCAGACAGAACGTTATGAATCATGGTGAGAATCGTGATTTAAACAGAGAATACAGCATTGTAGGAGGGGAAAGCGCGAAGTGTAAACACCTGATTAAGAGTAAAAAAGTGCTGCTGACAGAATTCGAACAGAACTTGTGAGAATTTTATGAGAATTCGATGAAGTTGCTGATAGATTTGCTCGTCATTCTTAGAGGCAAGAACGCAAAACGTTCGAAACGTAATGCTTAACCTACTCAAGTCACGAACAAAGAAGTAAAGCCGTACACATGGGCTTGGGTAGTTCAACCCTCATTAAAGGATGGAATCACAATGAAAAAACGTACCCAACTCGGACTCGTCATGACTTCAGTCGCTATGGCACTAGGCTCTGCATCAGTGAATGCGGCGGAATTGGAAATCACCGTGACAAACGCAACCAAAGGCATCTACTTTACGCCACTTATTGTTGCTGCACATGGCTCTGACCTTCAAATGTTCAGAACGGGTCAAGCAGCAACGCCAGAACTAGAAGCAATGGCAGAAGGCGGTGATATCTCTGGTCTTGCGAGTGTGATTGGTAACGCTGGTGGTGCGGTGGTTGAGAACCCTGCTGGTGGCATTTTGAATCCGGGTGTTGCAACCACCTTCACCTTAGACAGTGGCGACCACGGTTATCTTTCTCTGAGCGCGATGTTGCTGCCAACCAATGACGGTTTCGTCGGTCTAGATAGCTGGAAGATTCCAACGGAAGCGGGTACATACCGAGCAACGCTAAGAAGTTACGATGCTGGTACAGAAGCGAACGATGAGCTTGCGTCTAGCATGCCAAACCCACCTTTCATTACCTTTGGTACTGGCGGCACAGGTGTTGAAGCAACGGTAACTAACGACAAAGTTCACGTGCATCCGGGTAACCTTGGTGATAGCGACCCAACTGGCGGCATCAGTGACCTAGACAGCAGCAGCCATCGTTGGTTAAACCCAGTCGCAACCATCACAATCGTTGTGAAGTAAGGGGGATGTATGAAATACAGAATCTTACTAGTAGCAGCTTCAGTCGGCTTGCTCGCCGGTTGTCCAAGCGATGATGATAATGACGTAGTGAAATCGTACCGCTACACCGTCAACGTGGCGAACTTGACTGCGAATCAACCTATGTCTCCGCTCGTGGTACTCACTCACAATGGTGACTACCAACTGTTTGAAATTGGACAAGCGGCATCTGTTGAACTTGAGCACCTTGCCGAAGGCGGTAGTAACGCTGAGCTGATTGAGTTGATGAACAGCAATGACAGTGTTTACGAAGGTATTTCGGGTAATGGATTGGTGTTGCCGGGGGCATCGGACGAAGTCACCATCACGGTTGACCCTAGTCGTTACGGTTACTTGTCTGTGGCGTCTATGTTTGTGAATACCAATGATGCCTTTGTTGGCGAAACGGGGCTATCGCTCAAATCGCTCGCAGTAGGTGAAAGCTACGAAATGAGCATGAACGTTTGGGATTCCGGTACAGAGCTAAACGATGAGCTTGCCGCAACCATTCCAGGCCCAGCAGGTGGTGGTGAGGGTTTCAATGCCGCTCGTAATGACAGCAGTGACGTTGTTGCATTCCATGCGGGTGTTGTTAGCCAAGATGACGGATTAGCAAACTCAGCACTCTCTGCGAACCATCGTTTCTTGAACCCAGGTGCGAAAGTCACCATCACTCGAGTCGAGTAACACAGGCTCCGATGACGTCTCCTTTCCAAAGCGCTTGTAGCCGAGCGCTTTATCCCTCATGGCGTCATCGGAACCTTTTTTGATTTTGAAAGAATTTCTAATTTGTTCCGGTCATGTGCAAAGTGAGGATACTCGAAGGCAAGGAAAGGACCATGGAACAACAGGCAATCAATTTAGTTGCGAACATCTTGTTGGTGGAAGATGACGATGATTTGGCAGAACTGGTTCAGATGCATCTCAAGTTTCAAGGACACCAAGTATCGCGAGCCACAAATGTCGCCGATGCTAAAACGCAATACCAGCAACAACCCTTTGATTTATTGATCCTTGACCGAGGTTTACCAGATGGTGATGGTCTAGACATTTGCCATTATTTGCGTCAGCAACAAGATTGGAGCCCAGTGCTCATGCTGACAGCCAGAGACGGTGAAATGGACAAGGTAGACGGCTTAGAAGCGGGCGTTGATGACTACATCACTAAGCCATTTAGCGTATTAGAATTCCAAGCACGAGTGCGAAACGTGCTACGCAGAGTCAGCCAAACCGCAGAAGTCAAAGTAGCAAATGAAGTCCTCGATGATGCGATGGATTTTGGTCCGCTGAGAATCATTCCGGAGTTGCACCAAGTATCCCTAAACGACAAGGATGTCACGCTCACCGCGACAGAGTTTACTTTGCTGCAGTTTCTCGCGACTCGTCCGGGCAGAGTCTACAGTAAAGATGAATTGCTCGATCACGTTTGGAACACCAGTCATTCTGGTTATCACCATACGGTGTGTAGCACCATAAACCGTTTACGCAGCAAGTTGTCTTTGTCTGATTCTGATCATCACTTCATTCAAACCGTGTGGGGTGTTGGATATAAGTTTCAACCAAGACACTAATGCAAGAAAGTAAGTCAAAACATCAAGCCAAGACAGTAAGTCGGTAGTTGTTTTCACCGTCATTTTTCAATCATCACGGGGTGTTTAAAAAACACCGCTGTTTAAGGAGGCGATAGGATGAGCTTCAAATCTCGCTTAGTGGTATTTACTAGCTTGTGGTTTTGCCTCGCGGCGGTGGTGATTGCACTGACTTACAATTGGCAAAAAGAAACCATTGAGTTACGCACCAAGCAAAGCCTGCATAAAGAGCTAGCCAGCCACATGCGTGATGATAATCCGCTGATGATCGGGACGGATTACAACCCTAAAGCACTCAAGTCGATTTTTCACACGCTCATGCTGATCGGCCCTGATTTTGAAATCTACTTCCTCGATAGCCAAGGCAATATCACTACCCATGCGGCACCGGAAGGGGCGGAGATCATGGGGAAGGTGGATCTCAATCCCATTAAGCAATTCTTAAATGACCAGCCTTTTCCTATTTTGGGTGAAGACCCACGTAATCGTGGTGAACACAAAGTCTTTTCTGTCGCTGCGATAGAGGAATTAGGCTCTACGGTCGGTTATCTCTACGTGGTGATTGGCAGTACCCGACATGACGCCATTGCCAATGCTCAAGTTGATACCCCTTACATCGCGCTAGCAGGATTGGTCTTAGTGTCCATTTTAGGCTTTGCTCTTGGGGCTTATGTGCTTGTGAAACGTAGCCTATTGAACCCAATTGAGCGTGTGACCAAACAACTACAACAGCAAGCTGAACATGATTTCCGCCTGCAACCTGATTTCACTCACCAAGTGCCGGAGCTCGTGCCGATTGCGAACTCTTATCAGATGATGGCGAAGCATATTCAGCAGCAGTTTTTACAGTTGGAGTATCAATCGTCTCATCGTCGTCAAAGTCTGTTGCAGCTCAGTCACGATTTAAAAACGCCGTTATCGAGCGTGCTGGGCTATTTGGAAACGTGGCGTTTGCAACATCCGGAATCCGATCCTTTGATTGACGTTGCTTTCCGAAATTGTGAGAAGCTCTCGACTCAATTGCATTCTTTGTTAGACGCCGCGCGCAAAGAAGCTCCAATGCCAAACTACGAGTACCGCCCCGTAGATCTTGGCGTGTTGATGGCAGAATGTGCCGAAACGATGCAGAGCCAGTTTTCTCGTAAAGAAGTGGTGTTGAAAGTGGATATCGATAGCGAAATCCAAACCGTGGGTGATAAAGGTCTTTTAGAGCGGTTGGTGCTTAACTTGCTTGAAAATGCATTGCGCCACAGCCCAATCGGCTCGGAAGTGCATTGCCAAGCGCATTTGAGTGAGGATAAGTCACGTATCCACTTTACCTTCGTCAATCACATCGAGGAAGAAGCGGAGGGCGGTTCTTTGGGGATCGGGACGAAGATTGTTCAATCGATTTTAATGCTTCACCACAGCTATCTTGAGACCAATGCAACCTCCTCTCAGTATCAACAGAAGTTCACACTTCTCGCAATCTAAAGAGAAGTGTGAGACATAAAGTTAATGTTTATTCAATAACACCACATACGACGCGAGCGCCACCACCACCTAGCTTATTTGGGTGATCGGAGTGATTGTCACCACCTGCATGGATCATTAACGCTCGACCTTTTAAATCCGATAATTTTAGGCGAGGAGCGACAACGGGCTGATTGGCATTGCCGTCCATGTCCACATAGAGTGGAGGCAAGTCGCCTAAATGATTGTCATCGGTCCAAGGATAGCCATGCTTCCCTGTGTTGTTAGGATCATAATGGCCACCTGCTGCGCCGCCTAATACGGTTTTGTCATCCTTTTCTATGCTATCGCAAGATGGATTAGTGTGAATATGGAAACCGTGCACACCTGCTGATAAACCTGATAATTGAGGCGTAAAAACAACGCCATAATCACTTTGTGAAATCTCAATGGTACCCGCACTCTCATTGGTGTTGAGAGCAGTCATTTCTACCGTTTTTGCTAGCACGTTAGGGGCGGCGACAAGAGCGGATGCAACTGAAATGCATAGCAATCCTTTTAACATGGGACCTCCTTCTTTTAGGGTGTACGCTCAAGCACATATTAGTGAAAACCTGTTTTACTTATGTCTGTTGAGCGGTGAGTTTATGTCATAGAGTGATGTGTATCACTTTATGGTCTTAAACTGATATCTCGATCCGAAATCAGCTTTCTTTTATTTAGTCTTAACATGTTGAGATCGTTAAGATATAAAAAGAATAGACGCCAATCTTAAAATAGCCTGAATATTTTTAAATTAACGCAAAGTTAAATTTTTAATGACTTTATAACAAAGCTCATAATTGTTTTATAAAGAATTTGGTGGAATTGTCCGCAATAAAGAATAATCAAATTAACGAATATATTAATGTGAACATTGTTGTTTATAGATTTGTGGTCAAACTGTTGCTTATATCATCAAATAAGATAAAAAATTGGAACTAAAGTCACTTAATGGCAGAGGAAAAAATTAAACTCTGATTGTAATGGGTAATAATGTTTTAGTAACAGATAGTTACGCACTTAAAATTAATAATATGGCTAATTTCCGACAAGGATTGAAAAAGATGAAAGACAAGGAATCTATTCAGACTAATAGCAGCCGCCGTAATTTTCTGAAAGGCGCAACAGGAGCTTTTGTTGCTGGTGTGAGTGCTTCCGCTTTCTCAGGCGTAGCTCAAGCACGAGAACAGAAAATTGATTGGAGCAGCCGCGGGCTAGGTAGAAAACATGATAAGCGCTTCTGGCGTAAAGTGCGAAGACAGTTCGTTTTGGACAAACGAACCACTTACATGAACATTGGTACAACAGGTTCAATGCCAAAACATGTTCTTGAAGATTACGAGCATAACAACAAGCTAGTGGCTAAATATCCTTGGGATATGAAAGGCAAATTTGGCTCTTGGCCGTATGTTTCTGAGATGGTTAAAGACGTCGCACCAGGTTTTGGTGCTAACCCAGAAGAGATCATTCTCAGCCGCAACACTACTGATGGCTTATGCTCGATCATTAATGGCTTACACTTTGAACCAGGTGATGTGATTCTAACGACACACCATGAACATATTGCTGCAACATCACCTATGAACGTAGCGAAACATCGTTTTGGTGTGGATGTGGTAGAAATTCAACTACCAGTATTTACTGGTACTGAAAACGTTTCTGAGCAAGATTACATTCAAGCGTTCCGAGACGCGCTTGATACGAATCAAAACGTTCGCCTAATTGTTTTCTCTCATATCACATACAAAACAGGAACCGCGCTACCAGCAAAAGCCATTTGTGCTTTAGCAAAAGAGTATGGTGTGCCTACTCTTGTTGATGGCGCGCATACGGTCGGTATGTTTGACCTTGATTTCCACGATATGGATTGTGATTTCTATGCAGGATCTGGTCATAAGTGGCAGTGTGGTCCGGGCGCGACAGGTATTCTGTATGTTCGTGATAACGGTAACCGTTTGAATGAGTATTGGAGCGACCGAGAGAACCCGTTATGGTTGATCAACTCCTCACTTTCTCATGCTGATTACCTGGGTAAACAGCTGCAAATGCAATACATTGGTAACGATAACTATCCTGCGAAACAAGCACTAGTTGATAGTTGCAAAATGTGGGATGAGATTGGTCGAGACCGTATCGAAGAGCGAGTTGTAAGCCTTGGTAGTTTATGTAAAACCTTGCTTCAAGAGTACTTACCACAAGCCAAAATGTATTCACCAAACGTGGAAGGCTTAACCAGTGGCTTAACGACGGTTAACCCGTTCTCCGATGTAACTAATGAAGAGATACTGACGGAATTCCGAGATCGTTTACGTGAAGAGTATGGTTACATCATCCGTACGACTAGCTTTAAGCTGCATAAGGATGATGACTTTGATACTTACGCGCTGCGTATCTCTACGCATTTGTTCCATGACGAACAAGATGTGGAAGGGCTCGTAGTGGCGATGACGAATTTGTATTACTCGTCGTTCTAACATCGTTGTTTATCACTCAAGCGCCCATTATTGGGCGCTTTGTGAAAGGTAAGGATATTATTATGTCAGTCATAACATTCAAAAGAACTTTAGCGACGGTGGCGCTCATGGTTACCTCTGTTGCGTCGTCTGCCGCTTGGTCAGACGATTTACAACAAATCCGTGAACGTGGTGTACTGCGTCACATTGGTGTCCCGTACGCTAACTTTGTCTCCTATATTGAACAAGGTGAAGTGGAAACTTTGACTGGCTTGGATGTAGAGATAATAAAAGGTTTTGCCAAGTCGTTAGGTGTTCAGTACCAGTATGTTCCAGCACAGTGGAGCGACGTGGTTGGTAAGTTGACAGGGCAAAATGTGCAATATCACAACAAGCAGGCTGTTGTCGGAGAAAGTGTTCCAATTGAAGGCGATTTGATCGCAAATGGCGTTACTATTCTTGATTGGCGTTCTGAGGTTGTCGATTTTTCACAAGATTATTTTCCTTCAGGTGTATGGTTGGTTTCCAGATCCGACTCTAGTCTGAGCCCGATTAAACCAAGTGGGTCGGTCGATGAAGATGTTAAAAACGTCAAGCAGCTGATCGATGGTCGCGAAGTGTTAGCTTTAGAACATTCTTGCTTGGATCCTAACCTTTATGACTTATATGACACAGGTGCAAAAGTTATATTACCTGATGGGGCGCGTCTCCTTAATGAGATGGTTCCAGCGATAATGAAAAATGACGCGGAAAGCACATTATTAGATGTTGCGGATACGCTAATTGCCCTCGAAAAATGGCCGGGTGAAATAAAAGTCATTGGCCCTATATCTGAAAATCAAAAAATGGCTGTTGCATTCCGTAAAAATTCCCCTGAATTACGCAAAGCATTTGATCGTTATTTAGACTCGATAAAAAAAGACGGATCATACGAAAAACTAGTAAAAAAATACTATCCATCTATTTACTACTTTTATAACGATTACTTTATAGAAGATAAAAAGAAAGTCCGATGAATAAGGCCGTTAAAAAATTTTCCAGTAAAAGATTTATTACAATAAGCGCAATATTAGTTTCAATTTACTTAGCTATGCTTATTACTGTGACTAGCGTAGGTCAAAATAAATTAAAAGAATCTCAATACAGAGAACTAGATTTAAAAGTAAAAAGTTATGCAAGCACACTCGATAATTTATTTACCATAGCGAGTGAAGATGTTGATAATCTAGCTACAGATAAAACAATACAAACATTCTTTGGTAATTTAGCTTCTGGCATGTCAATGGAGTATGGGTTAGGTGCCAGTTTAATTAATTTAAAGCGTCGCTTCGATGAGAAGATAGACAGTAAGCTAATTAATAGCAGCCAAATCTATAAAAAGCTCACGCTGGTCGGCAGTGATGGAGTCACCATCGTCACCACTGGATCTGAAAACCTTGCCGAGCACAAAATGGACATACAAACCTTAATGACTCAACACGGGCATCCCGAAGAGGTTTGTGCGACGCGATACAATGATGACGTTCGCATTCAAGTCATTAAGCAAGTTAAGTTCTCCGGAAAGCCTGTTGCCTTTTTAATTGCCGATCTTAATAAGAATATTGTTATTGACCAACTTACTAACCAAGAACACGAAGATAGTTATAGCCGAATGGTGCTAAAAATAAAAGACGTGGAAATGGTTGTATGGGATACCATAAATAAAACACCTTCTCACAATAAGGATGAGAACTATTTCGTTTCTGAGGCTGTAGACGGAAAAATTTACTTTGAAGTGCCTGTGGATAAACATCACTTCAAATTGATGGCGTGGTTCGAGCCTTTGAGTGAACGAGATATATTTACATCACGGCTCTTTATTATTGGTTTGAGTATTCTGGCCGTTATGATCGTCATTGCTTTATGTTATGCATTCATCACGAACAATAATAGGATTGAATTGAAAATTAAGCTTGAGGAAGAAAAAAAGCGTAAAGATATTCTTTCTCAACAGAATAAAAAATTAACGAACGAAATTGAACGTCGAAAAGCGTCTGAAAAAGAACTCGCCTTCCAAGCTAAATATGACACATTAACTAATTTGCCTAATCGTAGTTATGGTTCCGAGCGATTGGCTTTGGAGTTAATTAGGGCATCGCGTAGTGGGTCTAAAGTTTTGGTGATGTTCATCGACTTAGACCACTTCAAGCAGATTAACGATTCAATGGGACACTTTGTTGGGGATGAAATCCTTAAACTCAGTGCTCAGCGACTGTATCAAGTCGCGAGAAAAACAGACTTATTGGCGAGAATTGGTGGGGATGAGTTTTTACTCGTCATCCCTGATTTGCCTGATAATGATACTGCAAAGCGAGTTGCTTCAAGTGTACTTTCGGCGTTTAACGATCCGTTTGTTTGGAACAACCATGAATTCTTCTTGAGTAGCAGCGTCGGAATGTCTGTGTTCCCGGATGACGGAGACAACGCTGAGCAGCTCCTTGCATGTGCTGATATGGCAATGTATCGGGCGAAACAAGATGGGCGTGATGGCTTTTGTTTTTATAACCATAATATGAACCAAGATTTGCAACGCTATTTGGATCTGGAAAATCGTCTGAGAAGTGCGATCTCCAATCAGTTATTAGAGCTGTATTATCAGCCAATTATTGAGCTGAGTAGTGGTAAAATCGTAGGTGCAGAAGCGCTAATGCGTTGGAATGATGACAAGTACGGATTTGTAAACCCTGAAGAGTTTATCTCTATTGCAGAGAAAAATGGTTTAATTCATCAAATTGGTGAGTTTGCTATTCAACAAGCGTGTCGACAAGCGGCACAATGGCAGAGTCTGACTCCGTTGTTTGTTTCTGTAAACTTTTCTAGTGTTCAATTTAGGTACTGCGAGCGCTTACTTACGTTTATTAAACACAGCCTTGAGGAGTCTGGTCTTCCGTCAGATAAGTTCGATATTGAAGTGACAGAAAGTCTCCTCTTCAATCACGATTCTGAGCTATTAGACATGCTTAATAACTTACGAGCGTTAGGCACCAAACTTACTATTGATGATTTTGGTACTGGTTATTCTGCGCTGAGTTACTTGCAGAAGTTTCCGTTCGACCGCTTAAAGATTGATCGTAGCTTTATGCAAAATATGTTCGAGAACGACTCAGACCGCGAGCTTGTGAACGTAATCATAGCAATGGCGAAAGCGCTGGATCTTAAGATCGTCGCAGAAGGCATCGAAGAACAGCGTCATGTGGATTACCTGAAAAACCTAAACTGTGAGTTCGGACAAGGTTTCCACTATAGCCGACCATTACCTGCTAAGGACTTTGAAGCACTTTTGGCTAAGCCTACCTGGCTATAATTCCTTTTATAACAACCTCATAGAAAAGCATTAATTGAATTTGTGCCTCGGATTCATTAATGCTTTTCCACCTTAAGGTATAATCCTTCCTCCTTCCTTGAATTACACTACAATTAATTGATGAGTGATAGCCCGTGACGCCCGTCACATAAAGGCTCAACCTAATTCTAAACGAGTAAATACTCGCCAAAATAACTAGGAAGGAATTTCAAATGTCTTCTGCATTCTACCAACAGATTCAGCAGCAAATTGAAGAAGTAAAGGCGGAAGGCCTTTACAAATCAGAGCGTGTCATTACGTCTCAACAGCAAGCGGCTGTTAAAATCTCTACTGGTGAAGAAGTACTAAACTTCTGTGCGAACAACTACCTTGGTCTTGCTAACCACCCGGCACTTATCGAAGCGGGTAAAGCAGGCATGGACGAGCACGGCTTTGGTATGGCTTCAGTACGTTTTATCTGTGGTACGCAAGACATCCACAAAGAGCTTGAGCAGAAGCTTTCTAAGTTCCTAGGTAAAGAAGATACGATTCTTTACACATCATGTTTCGATGCAAACGCGGGCCTATTTGAAACTATTCTAGGCAAAGAAGACGCAATCATCTCTGACGCTTTAAACCACGCGTCAATCATCGACGGTGTTCGTCTATGTAAAGCGATGCGTTTCCGCTACTCAAACAACAACATGGAAGAGCTAGAGCAACAACTGATCGCTGCGAAAGAAGCAGGTGCTCGCCACATTCTTATCGTAACGGACGGTGTGTTCTCAATGGACGGCGTAGTAGCAAACCTTCCGGCTATCTGTGACCTAGCAGAGAAGTACGGCGCGTTGACTATGGTTGATGACTCTCACGCTGTTGGCTTCATGGGCAAAACAGGTGCAGGTACGCACGAGCACCACAACGTGGTTGACCGTATCGACATCATCACTGGTACGCTAGGCAAAGCAATGGGCGGCGCTTCAGGCGGTTACACATCTGGTAAAGCGGAAGTGATTGACTGGCTACGTCAGCGTTCTCGTCCATACCTATTCTCTAACTCTGTTGCACCAGCAATCGTAAGCGCTTCTATCCGCGTTCTAGATCTACTAGAAGAGAGCGGTGACCTACGTGATCGTCTATGGGAAAACGCAGCACACTTCCGTACTCGTATGGAGGACGCTGGTTTCACAATGGGTGGTGCTGACCACGCAATCATCCCAATCATGCTTGGCGACGCAAAAGTAGCAGCAGAATTTGCAGAGCGTGCGCTGGAGAAAGGCATCTACGTAATCGGCTTCTCATTCCCTGTAGTACCAAAAGGTCAAGCACGTATCCGTACTCAAATGTCTGCGGCGCACTCTCGCGAGCAACTAGACCGTGCAATCGACGCGTTCATCCAAGTTGGTAAGGACATGGGTCTTATTTAAGATTCTAGGCCTTAGACAATAGGGCCTTTAATTAAGGTTACATTATGAAAATTAAAGCATTATCAAAGCTAAAGCCTGAAGAAGGCATCTGGATGACTGAGGTTGATAAACCTGAAGTTGGCCATAACGACATTCTGATCAAAATTAAGAAAACCGCTATCTGTGGTACAGACGTACACATCTACAACTGGGACGAATGGTCACAAAAGACAATTCCAGTGCCTATGGTTGTTGGTCACGAATACGTGGGTGAAGTGGTTGCGATTGGTCAGGAAGTTCGTGGCTTTGAAATCGGTGACCGCGTATCTGGCGAAGGTCACATCACGTGTGGTCATTGTCGTAACTGTCGTGGCGGCCGTACTCACCTATGCCGTAACACGATTGGTGTGGGCGTTAACCGCGAAGGTGCATTCGCAGAATACCTAGTTATCCCAGCGTTCAACGCGTTCAAGATCCCTGAAGGCATCTCTGACGATCTAGCGTCTATCTTTGACCCGTTTGGTAACGCAGTACACACAGCACTTTCTTTCGACCTAGTAGGTGAAGACGTGCTTATCACAGGTGCTGGCCCAATCGGTATCATGGCAGCAGCGGTTGCTAAACACGTTGGTGCTCGCCACGTAGTGATCACAGACGTGAACGAATACCGTCTAGAACTTGCTCGTAAGATGGGTGTAACACGCGCAGTAAACGTGGCTGAAGAGAAGCTAGAAGACGTAATGGCTGAGCTAGGCATGACAGAAGGCTTCGACGTTGGTCTAGAAATGTCTGGTAACCCAGCAGCATTCAACTCAATGCTAACCACAATGAACCACGGTGGTCGCATTGCACTACTAGGTATTCCACCGTCAGACATGGGTATCGACTGGAACCAAGTTATCTTCAAAGGCTTGGTGATCAAAGGTATCTACGGTCGCGAAATGTTCGAAACTTGGTACAAGATGGCTTCACTGATCCAATCTGGTCTGGATCTATCGCCAATCATCACGCACCACTACAAGATTGATGACTTCCAAGAAGGCTTCGATGTAATGCGCAGCGGTATGTCAGGCAAAGTTATTCTTGATTGGGAATAACTTATTCAAGTAAGAAATGCGCTCCTTTTTGGGGCGCATTTTTGTTTCATGAAGATTTTTGTTTCGGGAAGAAATGGTCGCCAATCTTTTCTAAACTTCTCGTATCGTTCTGCTACTTTTTTTAGATTTTTTCCACTCAACTTCACCCTACCTTCTAACTAATTGTCGATTCTGTATTTGGAATAAGATAATAACCATTTGTTTTTAGTGGTTATTTTTAGCATCATATGCTTAAAAAGCGTCATTTTTAAGTTTAATGTTTTTATTTGCTGTTCGTCTTTATCCTTATCCTGCTTCTTTTTATTGTTTTACATTTTATATGCATTTGGTTTGTCATAATTGAGCTATAACTAATAAAAAGGTTACCGATATACAGTGGAATGTAAAAATGGAGCTTTATATGAAAAGATTTTATCTGATGATGCCTCTGCTCTTAACCTCATTTAGTTGGCAAGCGAGTGGAGCGTCAGTGAGCGGTACGATTGATGTTTCAATTAACCTTGTACAAGGTTGCGTGATTAATGGAAATAATGCGGTAGATGCAGCTTCTGGCGTTGGCTTTGGCTCACTCGCCTTTGGAGACGTGCCTGCAATCTTCAGTGAACAAGATGGTGTGGTAAATGGTGGTAGTGCGACGGGTATTGAAGTGCTTTGTAGTAACGGTGTGACACCGACGTTTACATTGGGCACCGGATTGTATGATGCAAGTGCGACCGTTGGTACCTACGCGATGTCAAATGGCGCGCAATTTATTGATTATACGTTGTTTACCGACTCAGACCGAAGCACACAAATTATACAAGGCGGGACGGTAGCTCTGTCTGAATTTACTAGTGCAACATCGCAAACTATTGAGCTTTTTGCGAAAGCTTACGGTACGAGCAGCATTGCCGGTACATACTCCGATACCATCAGTGTGACGCTAAGCTGGTAAAACGTGACGCTGGTTGTTAGGAGCTTTTCACTTGTCGCGATGAGTTTGTGTTCTTTAACTGTGCTGGCTGATGCGACACAAACTTTTCAGGTGTCTGCCACCGTAGATACAGGTTGTTTGATTAACGGCGCAGTACAAGAAGAAAGCGCAACCCAAGCCGGGCAAATAGGCACGTTAGATTTTGGTGAGCATTCTTCAGTTTACGCGACGGAAGGGCTTTGTTGCTTAAATCGATGGAACTAAATCAAGAAGCTACGATCTGATCGGCTACACCCATTAATCGTCGTAGCC